>JAEUQQ010000373.1 GCA_016789685.1 Acidobacteriota bacterium
GATGCGAGGCAACGGCCCCGGGAAACCCTGCACGCCTTGCGCGCGCAGCGCCACCCCCGTGATCCAGTAGAACACGGATCCCCGCCGTGCCGGTCATGCCGGGTGCAGCCGGCCGCCCTCGAGGCGGAGGACGCGGTCGCATGCCGCCGCCAGTCGCGGGTTGTGCGTCGCGAGGATCGACGTCAGCCGCGTCTCGGCGTGCAGGTCGCGCAACAGGTCGTGCAGCGAGTCGGCCGTCTGCTCGTCGAGGTCGCCGGTCGGCTCGTCGGCCAGCAGCAGGCGCGGCGTCATCACGAGCGCCCGCGCGATCGCCACCCGCTGCTGCTCGCCACCCGACAACAGCCCGGGGCGGTGCCGCATGCGCTCGCCAAGCCCGACACGCCGCAACAGGGCTTCGGCGATCGCCCGCCCTTCGGCGACCGGCCGGCGCGCAATCCGCATCGGCATCTCGGCATTCTCGAGCGCGGTGAACTCCGGCAGCAGGTGGTGGAACTGGAAGACGAACCCGACCCGCCGGTTCCTGAACGCGACGCGCCCGGCATCGTCGAGCCGAGCCAGGTCGATGTCATCGACGAGGATCGAGCCGGCATCCACCGGATCGAGCCCCCCCAGCACGTGCAGCAGGGTGCTCTTGCCGACGCCCGATGCGCCGATGACGGCGACCATCTCACCCTCCTCGACCTGCAGGTCGAGGTCACGCAGGACGCGGATGGTGTCGGTCCCGATCTGGTAGGTCTTCGTCAGACCCGTGACGCTCAGGATCGACATGGGGCACCGCCTCGGGTCGGGCAACGACGGTCTGGGGAGGCCACGCGCAGGCCGGGCAGACGGCGGTTGGGAGCATGGCGCGGGGCGTGAGGGCGCAACATGTGGCGCCCCTACTGGTACCGCAACGCCTGGGCCGGGTCGAGGCGCGCGGCCTGGCGCGACGGGTAGATCGTCGCCACGAAACAGATGACGACGGCCGCCAGGATCACCATCGCGAAGTCCCACGGCACGATCCGGAAGGGGACGTACGACACCTGGTAGACGTCCATCGGGATGCGGATGAGTTTGTAGGTGTTGCAGACCCACGCCACGCCGAGGCCCGCGGCCGCGCCCACCGTCGTCCCCACGAGCCCGATGATCAGGCCCTGCAGCAGGAAGATCGTCATGATGCTCCCGGCCGACGCGCCCATGGTCTTGAGGATCGCGATGTCGCGGCTCTTCTCCATGACCAGCAGGATGAGTGACGCGACGATGTTCAGCGCCGCGACCATGACGATGAGCCCAATCGTGATCGAGATCGCCATCTTCTCGAGCCAGAGCGCCGAGAACAGCGACTGGTTCAGGTCGGCCCAGTCCTGCGTGATGTACCCGTTGCCCAGCCGCGCCGACAGTTGCTCGGCCACCTGGGGCGCGGCGTAGATGTCGTCGATCCGCAGCTGCACGAAGTCGACGCGGTCGCGATCGACCAGTCGCTGCGCGACGGGCAGCGACACGAAGCCGTACGCCGAGTCGAACTCGAACAGCCCCAGCGTGAAGATCCCGACGACCTCGAGCCGCCGCGTGCGCGGCATCATCCCCATCGGCGACAGCGACCCGTGCGGGGTCAGCACCGACACGGTGTCGCCGACGGCCACGCCGAGCCGCTGGGCGAGTTCCGATCCGATGACGATGCCATCCGGGTCGGTCTCGCTGGCCGGCGCCAGGCCGGCGAGTCCGCCCGATGTCATGGCGCGCGCGATGTCGGTGACGCGCGTCTCGAGCTGGGGGTCGATGCCCTTGACGGTGATGAACCCCTCGCCCTTGTCGGTGGTGACGAGGGCCTTGCCGAGCACGGCGGGCGCGGCGCCACGCACGTGCTCCTGCGCCGACAACGTCGCGACCTCGGCCTGGTAGTCGGCGATGCCGCCCTCGCCCACCTTCCACACGTAGACGTGGGCCGCCGAGCCGACGATGCGATCGCGCAGTTCCTGCTGCAGCCCGGTCATCAGCGCCAGCGCGATGATGAGGGCCATCACGCCCACCGAGACGCCGACCGTCGAGATGAGCGAGATCAGCGACAGGAACGCCTGCTTGCGCCTGGCCAGCAGGTAGCGCACCGCGACGTAGAGTTCGAAATGCCTCATTCGCTGCGCGATCGCATCAACGGAAACAGGATGACGTCGCGGATCGAGGGGCTGTTGGTGAGCAGCATGGCGAGGCGATCGATGCCCACGCCGACGCCGCCGGTCGGTGGCAGGCCGAACTCGAGGGCGCGGACGTAGTCCTCGTCCATCTGGTGGGCCTCGGTGTCACCGGCGGCCCGCTGGTCGAGCTGTTCCTCGAAGCGGCGGCGCTGCTCGGCCGGGTCGTTGAGCTCGCTGAAGCCGTTGGCCACCTCGAACCCGCCGATGTAGAGCTCGAACCGCTCGACCGTCTCGGGATCGTCGTCGCGCTGCTTGGCCAGCGGCGACACCTCGGTCGGGAAGTCGTGCACGTAGGTGGGCTGGATCATCGAGTCTTCCCAGAGGCGCTCGAAGATCTCGGTCGCGATCTTCCCGGCCCCGGCGCCCTTCGGGATCTCGAGGCCGAGGCG
>JAEUQQ010000389.1 GCA_016789685.1 Acidobacteriota bacterium
CTGGCACCGTCGTCGGCTCGACGCCGGGCACCTGCGGCGACGTGCTCCGCCAGGTCAGGAGCCGCGACTACCCGACGTGGACGCTCGGGGTCACGCTCAGTTACGCCCTCGGTCGAGGCTACGAAGACGCCAGCTTCGCGCGTGCGAAGATCGAGCAGCAACAGGCCACGGCGCGCCTCGATGGCGTGCAGATCAAGGCGGCGCGCGAGGTACGGCAGGCCGCGCGCCAGATCGAATCGGCGCAGCAGCGCGTCGAGACGACTCGCGCCGCGCGCGGGCTCGCCGAGCAGCGCCTCGACGCCGAGCAGAAGCGTTACGACGTGGGGATGTCGACGAGTTTCCTCGTCGTGCAGGCGCAGCGTGACCTGGCGCAGGCCCGCACCAACGAACTGCGCGCACTGCTCGATGCGCAGTTCGCCACGGTGAACTTCGAGGCGCTCCAGCTGGCCCCGGCATCGGGGCAGAACTCGTCGGTGGTGCTCAGCGGCAGCACCGTGCAGTCGCTGCCGGCGGCGACGCCGCGCGGTATCGCGCGCCAGTGAGGCACGCCCGCCCGGCGGCGCGGCATGTGCAGCGTCGGGCGGGTCCGTTGACGACGAGGCGTCCACCCGCACGTCGACGTTGATGCGCGACGGGCGCCCGCGGATCAGAACTTGAGGTTGACGCCGGCGTAGAGGCGCTGCGGCTTCTTGGCGAGGGCCTCGCCCTGCAGCACGAACACGCGGTAGTCGAGGCGCAGTTGCAGTGGCCCCGCGAGGTCGATCTTGACGCCGCCGCCGATATTCGTGGCAAAGCTGGTCTGGCTGTCGTCGCCGAGCGTCTCGCGATAGAGACCGGCGCCAGCGATCCCGTAGAACGTCAGGCCGCTGATCGGAATCGGGTTCTGCACGAACCCGTTGGCCATGTACGTCCGCAGCTGCGGCGCGACATCGTCCACGGATTCGCGGGTGGACGCGTATTCGCCTTCGAACCCGAACGCGACGAACGTCATGCCGCCCGAGAACCCGGTGACGGCCCGCGACTCCGGCGACCCGTTGACACCCAGGAACGCCGTCACGTCGGCCCGGGCCTCACCCGCCAGCAGCACACACACCGCGGCGCCGAGCGCCGCACGCCATTTGCATCGGATCATCACGAACCTCTGCTTACTTCGGGGCCGGCGGTGGAACGGCCGGCGCGACAGGCGCGGGGAGCAGCGGCGTCAGGGTCAACACGTGCCGCGGACCGGCATAGGCCGCGGCGAACTTCCGGTGCAGGTCGGGCGCCTCGGTCGGGAACGCCTTGTAGATCATCTCGAAGATAAACGTACCCGAGTAGTCTGCGTCGGGGACGACGGGGGCGATGACGAACGCATAGAGCGCGTTGACGCCCCCGGGCGCCCCCTCGTTCACGCGCGAGACCTTCCACCCGGCCACGACCGCCTTCTGGGCCGCGTCACCGACCAGGGCAACGGCATCGAAGAACTTCGACATGACCAGTTCGAAGTCGGCCGTCGCGGTCGGCAGGATGGCGTGGAGCACGAGACCCGAGGCCCCGGCGATTTTCAGGATGGGCGGAGGAATGACTGCCGCGACCGGTGCAGCAGCGGCATCTGGCGCCGCCTGGGGCGGCACCGGTGGAGGCGGCTGGCTGTCGGGCGGTGCGGTCTGCACCTGGCTCGGCGGCACGGCCGGCGGCGCTTGCGGCGCCGGCTGTGCGGCCGCCGCCGCGACACCCATCAGCAGCGCCAGTGCCGGCGCGGCGAACGGAGCGCGGAATTGAGGAAGTGCACGCATGTGCCAGGGCAGGCCGGGGGGCCCAGCGGCCGGCTGCACCGCGGGAGCCCCCTGCAAATCCGGCCGGCGACTACTTCGAGAAGTCGTTGGCCAGCGTGAGGTTCACGCGGCTCGTCGGACCACCAAAGGCGCCTGCCACGCGCTTGTAGATCTCCTGCTGTTCCTCGGGGAACGCCGCGTAGAGCAGCTTGAGCAGGTTCTGCATCGAGTAGTCAGCCTCCTTGACGGTGGGATTGACCAGCACGATGTAGGTAACGTTGGCCCCCGCAGGCGGCGCATCGGCCGACCGGTAGATCTGGATGCCCTTGGCCATGGCCGTGTGCTGCGGCTCGGTCGACTTGATCAAGGCGGCCTTGACCTTGTCCATCACCCAGTCGAAGTCGGCGGTGCGATCGGCCTTGATCTGGTGAATCAGGACGGCGACATCGGACGTCAAGGTGAGCGCTGGCGGCGCCTGGGGTGCTGGCTGGGCGGCTGGCGCCTCCTGCGCAAACGCACCGGTGGCGCACGTCAACACGAACACGGCCGCGACCGACGCCGCAACCCGAACACAGGCAACGCCAAACGACTTCTCGAACATCCCCACCTCCAAGTCAAGAAACGGAAGCGCCACTCTAGCGTACTCGGCCGTCAGACGAAAACCGCCATCACGTCATTGGCCAGCAGGCGCCCGCGCGGGGTCAACGCCCAGCGCCGGTCGCCAAGTTCGATGAGGCCCGCCCGCACGTGCCAGGTGAGCGCCTCGCCGTACCGGGCCCGCGCGTCGATGCCGTACCGCTCGCGCAGGCGGGCCACATCGACGCCTTCACGCAGTCGCAACCCCATGAACAGCGCCTCTGCCGCTCGTTCGTCGCTCGAGAGGTCGACGACGTCGACCCTGGCATCGTCGCCCCGGAGCACGGCCGCGACGTAGTCGGCCGTCAGGCTGACGTTCTTCCACCGCCGACCTTCGCGCGCCCCGTGGGCGCCCGGCCCGAACGCCAGCCACGCCCCGTCCTCCCAGTACTT
>JAEUQQ010000443.1 GCA_016789685.1 Acidobacteriota bacterium
AGCGTGACCTCGTCTGACGGACGCTTCGACGAGGCGGCGCGCATGGCCGAAGACGCCGTGAACGAGGCGAGCGCTGCCGGCTACCAGGGCCTCGCCGCCAACGGCCTGGTCGATCTCGGCGAGGCGCTCTCGCTCGGGAACCGTGACGAGGATGCCGAGTCGCACGTGCAGCGCGCGATTGCCCTGGCCGACCAGCGCGCGGCGACCCGCACCGCGATGCGCGCGCGCCTCGTGCTCGCGTCGATGCGCGCCCAGCAGGGCCGCAACGATGAAGCCATCGACATCGCGGCCGCGCCGCTCGCGTTCTTCACGCGCACGCACTTTCCGTCGTACATCGCCGATGCGAAGCTGATCCTGGCGCGCGCCCACGAGGGACTCGAGCACTACGAACAGGCCGAGGCCCTGTCGCGCGACGTGCTCGCACTCGCAGAATCGTTCGGCCACGACTCGATGGCGGCCGAAGCCCTCGAGAACCTGGCAGGCCAGCAGACGACGCTCGGAGAGCTGTCGGCCGCGCTCGACCTGCGCACGCGCATCGAGGCCATCCACCGCCGGCAGGAGGATCATTCCACGCTGCCCTTCGACCTGGCGAATCGCGCGGAGTTGCTCATCCGCCTCGGGCGCGGCGCCGATGGCGAAACCCTGCTCGCCGAGATCGACCAGCGCATCGCCGAGGGCCATACCGCGTACACCGGCCGGCGCCGGCGCGTGGCGATGCTGCGCGCGCTGCGCGCTGTCACCGAACACCGGCTGCGCGACGCGGTGACGCTGGCGGCGCAGGCCGCCCCGAGCGCCCCGTCGGCCGGCGACAACACGACGGTGCTGGCTGGCGTGCTCGCGGCGTATGCCCGCGCGCACCTGCCGGCGGCGGGTTTCGACCAGCGCGAGGCCACGGCATGGCTCGAGCGCGCGTCGGGACCTGGCACGCGGCGCGAGGCGAGCTACTGGGTGGCGGCGGCCGTGCTCGCGCGCGGCCACGCCGACTCGGCCCGGGCGATCGTCGCGCGCACGCTCGACGAGCCGCTCGTGCGCCGCAACGCGGAGTTGTCATGGCGCCTCGCGTCGGTGGCACGCGAGGCGCAGCGGCAGGTGCCCGCGCTCGCACGCGACGAGGCGATGCGGCAGCTCGCCACCGAGTCGCACGGCCGCCTCGAGACGATGTTCCAGGCAGAGTCGGTCCGCTACTTTGCGAGGCGCGATTTCACGATGTTCATGCAGGACGAAAGCCGCACGTCTCACGACTGATCGAAGCCTGGAGGAGGGTGCCCGATGTCGTCGTCGATGAAAGTCGGACTTGCCGTGGGCGCAATCGTGCTGCTCGGCGTCATCACATGGGTCGTCCTGAACGGCGAGGAGGATCGACCGCAGATTCGCGTGAAGAGCGGCTCGGTGACCTTCGCGGACGTGTCGACGAAGGGGAAGACCAGCTGGGTCGCCGAGCCCGGCGGCCGCTACCGCAGCGTGACGCAGAACGGCCGGAGCGTCGTGGGCTTCGCGGTGTCGGATACGAAGCAGACCCCCCCGTGCGCCCAGAGCGGCGACGCGTTCACCTTCGAGGGCACGGACGACGCCGGCACGCCGTTCACGATTGGGCTGTCGCACGAGCCCGCCCAGGGTGCGACTGACGACGATATGGTCGTGACCATCGCCGCGCCACTCGATGCGAAGATCACGGGGAAGAAGCTGCGAATCATCTCGAGCGACACCGGGAAGAAGATCCGCATCACCTCGTTCCACGAGACGAAGGCGCCGGCGACCGTGTGCACCGTCGGCACCTACAGTCCCGACGACCCGCTCGGGCTCGACATCGCCATCGACCAGAAACACTGACGCGGCGCAGTGCGGCGCGCGCGCGTCACGGCATCCGCCCGTACTTCCGCATGGCCGCCCGCAGGCGGTCGTGCGGCAGGGCGTGCACGCGGATGCCGTTGGCGCCGGTGATCGTCTGGGCAGCCAGCAGCGCGTTGAGGATCGCTTCCTCGGTGGCCTGCACGATGGCGGTGAACAGTGGCGTGATGCGCGCGTTGGGCAGCATCTCGACCCGCGCCACGCCCTCGTCGCCAGTCGAACGGGGGTTCGCGGTCGAGAACGCCACGAAGATGTCGCCCGAGGTGTTGCCGCCGTAGCCGCCCATCCGGCCGACGCCGAGCGAGACGCGCGTCGCGATGCGCTTCAACTGGTGCGGCAGCAGCGGCGCGTCGGTGGCCACGACGACGATGATCGAGCCCAGCTCCTCGTGGTCGCGTGGCGACGCCGCCGGTGCGTCGCAACGTGTCGTGATGCCCCACGGGTTGTCGACGTCGGCGGTGCGGCACGGCACCAGGTCGGGGATCTCGTCGCCCACCGGCACCCCCGCGACGCGCAGGGCCGAACGGCTGCCGTAGTTGCACTGCACGAGGACGCCGACCGTGTATCCGCCGGCGGAGGCCGGCAGCACGCGCGAGGCGGTGCCGATGCCGCCCTTGAAACCGTGGCAGATCATGCCCGTGCCGCCGCCGACGTTGCCTTCCACCACGCGCCCGCCCGACGCGCCGTCGAGCGCCGCGATCGCGTGCGCGGCCGTGACGTGGAAGCCGTTGATGTCGTTGAGCAGGCCGTCGAACGTCTCGCCCACCAGCGGAAGTCCCCACGGCTGCAGGCCCGGGCGCGTGACCTGCCACTGCAGGATCGCGTCGCGCACCACGCCGACGCTGCTGGTGTTGGTGATGGCAATCGGCCCTTCGAGCACGCCGCTCTCCTGCAGCCACGTCGTGCCCGTCAGCTCACCGTTCCCGTTGAGCGTGAACCAGGCGCCGAACACGGGGTCGTTGCTCGCCTTCCCGCGTGGATGCACGACGGTCACGCCCGTGCGCACCGGTCCTTCGCCACGCACGAGCGCGCCCAGCGTCTTCGCGTCGCGCAGCAGCGTCATGTGCCCGACCTCGACGCCGGCGACGTCGGTGATGGCGTCGTGCGTGCCCGGGGTCCCGCCGATCAGCGCCGCGAGGCCCATCTCGCGTGCGCGGGTCGGCGCGGGCGACGTCGAGCCTTGCTGGGCCGCGGCTCCGCGGGCGGCGATGACGATAGCGAGGGCGAGCACGAACATGGACGCGGTCGAGCGGGGCATGGGCGAGTCTCCTTGGACGAGCGTGCGCGTCGAGGATACGTCGCATCGCCCCTGGTCGACGATGAAGGACACCTCGCGCACGGCCCGCTTTGCCGCGCCACGACGCCGCAATCCGTGTAAGATCCGCGCCGGCCCATGACTGACCTGCCGGCCTCGCGCCGCGCCTTCCTGGCTTCGCTCGGTGCCGTATCGGCCGCGGGCATGCTCGGGCCTACGGCCTCGGCGGCGGGCGCCGGTGTGTCGTCGCGTGGGCTCGCCGCGCCCGACGACTTCGGGTTTGCGCCGGGCCTGGTCTACCTCCAGACGGGATCGCTCGGGCCGACGCCGCGGCGTGTCATCGACACCTGCGTGGCCTCGTGGACGGAACTCGAGCTCAACCCGGCGGCCTACGCCTACGGGCCGCACGAACGTGCGCTCGAGGACGTGCGCGCGAAGGCGGCCGCGCTGCTCGGCTGCGCGATCGGCGAACTCGTGCTGACCAACAGCACGAGCGAGGGCATGAACTGGATCGCGCAGGGGCTCACGCTCGGCCCTGGCGATCGCGTGCTGACGACCGACCAGGAGCATCCCGGCGGCCGTGCCTGCTGGGACTACGTGGTCCGTCGTCACGGTGTCGCGCTCGACATCGTGACGTTGCCGCCGGACGAGCACGATGCGCAGGCGA
>JAEUQQ010000460.1 GCA_016789685.1 Acidobacteriota bacterium
GTAGCCCTGCGCGGCCAGGACCCTGGCGGCGAAGCTGCGCACCGACTCGTTGTCTTCGACCAGGACGATCCGCTCGAAGCCGCGCGACGCCTGGGCCGGTGGCGCGTCCTGGCGTTCGGCCTCGGCGAAGACGCGCGGGAGGTAGATCTTGATGGTCGTGCCGTGCCCGGGCTCGGAGTAGACCTCGATGCGCCCGCCATTCTGCGACACGGCGCCGAAAACCATGGGCAGGCCGAGGCCGGTGCCACGCCCTGGCCCCTTGGTGGTGAAGAACGGCTCGAACAGGTGCGCTCGGACGTCTGGCGCCATGCCGACGCCGGTGTCTGAGACGGCCAGGCGGACGTACTCGCCGGGTTCCACCCCGGGATGCGCGCGCACGTAATCCTCGTCGAGCGTGACGTTCTCGGTCTCGATGGTGAGGTGCCCGCCGTCACGCATCGCGTCGCGGCCGTTCACCGCGAGGTTGATCAGGATCTGCTCGAGTTGTCCGCGGTCGAACCGCACGACGCCGGTGCCCGCGTGGTGGAACACGCGCAGCACGATGTCTTCGCCGAGCAACCGCGCGAGCATGCGCTCGACGCGGGCGATCACCTCGCCGAGATCGAGCAACTGCGGGTCGATCACCTGCTTCCGCGAAAAGGCGAGCAACTGCCGCGTCAGGCTGGCCGCAGAATCGGCCGCGTCGATCACTTCCGACAGTTCGGCGCGAGCGGGATCGCCTGGTGCCAGGCGCGCCAGGACGAGATCGGCGTTGCCCTGGATGACCGTCAGCAGGTTGTTGAAATCGTGGGCCACGCCACCGGCCAGCCGTCCGATCGACTCCATCTTCTGTGCCTGGGCCAGTTGCGCCTGCAGCCGCTTCGACTCGGTGATGTCGAGCATCGAGCACATCATGTGCGTGACGCGCCCATGATCGTCGTAGACTGCCGCACCCGCCAGGGCGATGTCGAACGGCGTGCCGTCTGCGCGGTGCACGACGAGTTCGCCCCTGTACGATCCGGCAATGACGGTTTGCCGGAAGGCCTCGGCGGCGCCGCTGAGCCCGCCGAGATCGGCCGGCACGCGCCCGAGCACGTCGTCGGCCGACTCGTGGCCCCACATGCGGAGGTACGCAGGGTTGACGTAGATCAGGCGTCCCTGCACGTCGGTGATCGCGATCGCGGTCAGCGCGGCCGCCATCGCGAGGTCCTTGACGCGCATCGCCTCGTCGGCCTCGCGCGACTCGGTGACGTCGATGACCGCGCCGACCGTGCGCACGGCTCGGCGTGCATCGCCGGCGCCATCGAACGTCGTCTGCGACCGAGCCACGAGCCAGCGCACGGCGCCATCGGCACCGACGACGCGGTACTCGGCGCGCCAGCGCCCATCGCCTGCGAGGTCGTGTGCTCGGGTAACCGACGCGACCACGCGTGCCCGGTCGTCGGGGTGCACGACCTCGAGGAACAGTGCCAGCGTTGGCGCCTTGCCGTCGCGCCCGCCGTGCAGTTCCCGCATCCGCGGTGACCAGAACAGCGTCTCGTTGCGCTGATCGTGAACGAAGTAGCCGAGTTGACCGACCTCGATCGCCTGTCGCAGCAGCTCTTCGGGCTCCAGGTAGGCGTCGCTCATGTGCACCACGTCTGGGGGGCAGGGCACGCGTCCCGCGCGGACTCCACGCGGTCTCCAGCTGCGCCATTCTACTCTCGGGGCGTGACGGGCGAGGTAGCCCGGCCCGACCAGGCCTACTCGAGGGACGCGCTGGGGGCGAGCGATCCGCGCACGGCAGTCATCGCACAACGGCCCGGGCGAGGATCGCTGCGGAGGGCCCGCCGGGGCGTGCCACTCGTCACTGGAACGCGATCAGCGACACCATTGCCTGGGCCGCCACGCCGAGCGCGATGCCGGCGGCCATCGCCGCGTCGAGCCGTCCGGCATCGCGCAGCGCGCGTCGAAGCGCCCAGAGCCCGAGCGGCAGCCACAGCACCAGGCCCGAGACCATGCCCGGCGAGTGCGTGCCGGTGACGAGCGCGGCCACGCCGTGCAACGCGCCGTTGACCGCGACGACGGTCGCCAGGGCAGGCACGGCCACCGCCCGCACGTGCGGCAACCGGCGCGCGGCAAGCGCGGCGACGGTCATCGCGCCAAAGGCGATCGCGTTGAGCACGACGAAATCGCGGTGCGAGAAGTCGGCGCCAGACATGCGCGACGCCCAGCGCCAGAAGGTCTCGCCCGACCAGTACTCCTCGGCAATGTGCACGAGATACGTCGCCGGAAACGCGAGGAGCCACCATTCAGACGCCGAGGCGCGACGCGACGCCGACGCGACGCCAGGCGTGTTCATGGGAACTCCCGCTGGGAGGTCGCTTCGATCGCACCCTCGTTCCGGCCACCAGGGACGACGTGCACGCCAGCACCTCGAGGGCCCACGCGGTCGAGGGCCTCGGCGGCTCGCGTCACGGTGTCGAGCATCTGCCTGACCACATCGACATCACCGAGCACATCGTCGCAGGGCCTCACCTGGACCCACCCATCGGCCACGAGCGCCGTTTCATCGGCGCGTACGACCACGATGATGAGGAGGAGGGTGAGCAGGGTCGACATGTGACGCCCATCGCGCAGGAAGGTCAGTCGCCGCGGTGTTGGAACGGGTGGTGCGAGCGTATCGCCAGCAACCGGGGCGGCGCAACCTCGCGCACCACACCAACCGCCGCAACCGCCCGCCCACGGCATAATGGGCGTCGAGGATCTCCTGCGATGAGTGCGACACGGCTCGAAAACGTCAACGTCTCCGGGTTCGACGACATGCCGACCCCGGAGGCCGTCCATGCCCAGGTACCACTCACCGACGCCGCCGGCGCCACGGTGGCGCGGGGCCGCGAGGCCGTCCGCCGGATCATCGAGCGGGCGTCACGCCAACTGCTCGTGATCGTCGGCCCGTGCTCGATCCACGATCCCGGCGCCGCCGTCGACTACGCACAGCGGCTGGCCGCGCTGGCGGCCGAGGTCGCCGACACGCTGTGCATCGTCATGCGCGTGTACTTCGAGAAGCCGCGCACGTCGACCGGGTGGAAGGGCTACGTCAACGACCCGCGCATGGACGACTCGTTCCGCATCCACGAGGGCATCCTCGGCGCCAGGCGCCTGCTGGTGCAGTTCGCCGAGATGGGCCTCCCGGCCGGCACCGAGGCCCTCGACCCGCTCACGCCGCAGTACCTCGGCGACCTGATCAGCTGGTACGCCATCGGCGCGCGCACGACCGAGTCGCAGACGCACCGCGAGATGGCCAGCGGTCTCTCGGCGCCCGTCGGTTTCAAGAACAGTACCGACGGCGGCCTCGAGATCGCGATCAACGCCATCCGCTCGGCCGCGCAGCCGCACAGCTTCCTCGGCATCAACTGGCAGGGCCGCACCTCCATCGTCCGCACGAGCGGGAACCGGCACGGGCACATCGTGCTGCGCGGGGGCGGCGGTCGCCCCAACTACGACACCGTCAGCGTGCGCCTGGCCGAGCGCGCGCTCACCGCGGCGGGCCTGCCCGCCAACATCCTCGTCGACTGCGCGCACGTCAACTGCCTCAAGGACCACACGCTGCAGCCCCTCGTGTTCCACGACTGCGTGCACCAGATCGTCGAGGGCAACACGTCGATCGTGGGGCTGATGCTCGAGTCGCACCTCGAGGCCGGGCGCCAGGACATCCCGGCCGATCGGTCGCAGCTGCGTTACGGGGTGTCGGTGACCGACCCTTGCGTCGACTGGAAGACGACCGAAGAGGTCATCCTGCGGGCACGGGATCACCTGGCGCCGGTGCTCGCGGCGCGTCCCGTCTCACCGGCGATGCGACGTGAGGCGTGATGGCCCTGCGTGACTGGTCGTGGAAGCGGTGGTTGGCGCTGTTCGCGGTCCTGGCCGCGGTCGGGCTTGGCCTGGCAGGCTACATGGCCTATCGCGTCGTCGCATCGGGCGCCACGAAGCCCCTCGACAACATGTTTGGCGACCAGCACCTCAAGACCACGGTGGCCCTCGTCGAACTGCACAAGACGCGCTACGGGTCGTATCCGGCAAGGATCGCCGACCTGACGTTCGTCGGCCCGTGGGACATGATCGCGCTGGGCGCCGTGTCGTACTGCGCCTCAGCCGATGGCCAGTCGTATTTCGTCGCGGTGCGGCGCGGCTGGGTCGCTCGTCCCGACCTCGACATGCCCGCCGCGTTCTGGCAGGGCACCGGTTACTCACCCGCCGTCGGACCCTGCCGGTAGCATTCGGCCCGACGCGGGTCGCTCGCGCGTCAGGTCGCCGCCGCGCCGGTCGTGGGCGGTCGGTGCGCCATACGCACGCCCCCGGTCGACGCCTCGCCGCTCGTCGTCGCACTCCACGTCGATGTAACGTCCCTGCGACGCCTGAAGAACATCGCGCGGTGGATTGGCGGCGATCCGCTACTGATCCCCTTCGGCGCCGGAATCGCGGCGACGATCACGCGAGACGTGCTCGTGACGGCGTACGAGTATCTGAACCTCGCGTTCCTGCTCGACGGAACGGGCGTGTACGCGGGAGCACGACTCCTGCGCGCACATGATCGGGCGCTGCTTGGCGCGATCGTGGCGATTGGCGACATCGATGTCGCCATCAGCACGGCCTCGTTCAGGGCCGGTCAGCACGAGTGGACCCGTCCGCGTTTCGGCGAACCGCCCGCAACGGTGCAACTGACCAACATCAGGCATCCGCTCCTCGAGCAGGCCGTCCCCAACAGCGTGAGCCTGGCACCCGGGCGCGGACTGCTGATCACCGGATCGAACATGTCGGGCAAGTCGACCCTGCTGCGAACGGTTGGCGTCACGGTCGTCATGGCCCAGACGCTGAATACCTGCCTGGCGTCGGCCTACGATGCACCGACACTCGACGTCCGCAGTTGTATCGGGAGATCAGACGACCTGCTGAGCGGCACCAGCTACTACGTGGCCGAAGTGCGGTCGCTGCTGGGGCTGGTGCAGGCCAGCGAGAGTGCAGCGCCGCACCTGTTTCTGCTGGATGAGTTGTTTCGCGGGACGAACGCCGTCGAGCGGATTGCAGCGGGGCGAGCCGTGCTGCTGGAGTCAATCTCTGGCGCGACGCGCCCCTCACCACATGTCGTGCTCGCGGCGACGCACGACGGTGAACTGGTCGACCTGCTGCCCGACACCTATGCCCCGTGCCACTTCGGCGACGCGGTCAGCGACGATGGGCTCGTCTTCGATCATCGCATGCGCCCGGGCCCGGCGACGACCCGCAATGCCATCGCGCTGTTGCGCATCCACGGCGCACCCAACGCGCTCATCTCGCGAGCGTCGGAGTGTGCAAGCATGCTGGACGCCCAGCGTGGTGCGACCTTGCACGGTCGCTGACCTGTTCAGACGGGCGCACCCTCGGTCAACCGCGACGCGCGGTGATCGGGACGTTCAACCAGGTTCGACGATGCGCAACCGCTTGAAATAGCGACGGTAGAACCCGCGATCCCGTGTGAGCAGGGCCTGCGCCTGGTGGAGTGCGTGCGCGCCGACCAGGAAGTCGGCGACGACGCGATCGCGGCGCCCTCCGCCCGCCTCTCGAAAGGCGCGCCACAGCCGGCCCGCGGCGGCCGCGGCGGGCGCCGTCATGGGATCGAACTCGATGCCCAGCGTCGAGAGGGCGTCCGCGGCCTCTGCCGGTGAGCCGAAGCGTCCCGCCACCTCGGCCCACACCACGTCGCACACCGTGAGGCGCCCTGCGCGCGACGCCGCATCGAGGGCGTCGGCCGACCGCGCGGCCCAGCCGGGCTCCTCCTGCAGCACATCGATCAGCACCGCGGAGTCGACAGCCGTGGTCACCGGCGCGCGCCCCTGGCCGCCAGGGCGGGGCCGCGCATCTCGTCGATCAGGGCGTCGGTGCTGCGGGTGCGTTTCAGGATGCCGCGGACGCGATCGACCGGCCTGATGCCCTTGTGCCCCTTGCGGAGCAGCACGCCGACCTCAGTGACCTCGAAAGCCACCACCGTGCCAGCTCTCAGGCCGAGCCGGTCCCTGACGGCCTTCGGCACGGTGACTTGCCCCTTGGAGGAAACGGTAGACGTCATGCGGAAATGGTAGGACGTCTTTACCAGCCAAGTAAAGAACGCCATCGGCACCCGACGGGAGACGCCGGACGGGCGAACGCCCAGCGGCGAGCGTCGCCGCAGGGTCGCGGAGAGACGTACCCCTGTCAGGCGGCGACTTCAGCGTCAGGATCGACAGACCGGGGATGCCTGAGAAGTCCTTGCGATTCGCGGTCAGCTAGCCGAGGCCGTGCGGGACGGCCAGCGCCGTCGTCGCCGGTCTGCACCGACGATGTCGGCGAGCCAGGCCTCGCCATCCGCATCGTCCAGCGTCCGATGAAGATCATCGAGTGCTTCGAGCGCCGTCATCCGCGGCGCACCCGGCACCAGCCGCGCGACCGGATGGCTGCCCCGGAGGATGACGATCTCCTCGGCGCTGCGTTCGAGCGTGTCGAGCACGCGGATGAAATTGCGGCCGACGGCGGTGGCTGTCATGCTCTTCACGCCCAGAGCGTATCAGACCATCCGGTTTGCCGACACCTCGCCCGTCACCGCCGCCGCTCACGCCCCAAGGCAGGGCCGCCAGCACACTCACAGCAGCCCGGACGCCGCGAACCCCCGGCGCAGCGTCTGCAGGTCGCGCGCCATCGCGCCCAGCACTTCGGCGCGCGGAATGGTGATGGCGTCGCGCGCACTCTCGGCCCCGCCCAGCGGGTACTCGGCCTGGACTTCGACGGGGCCCGAGAAGTTGAGGTCTTTCAACGCGCTCGCAAGCCGTGGCAGATCGACCAGCCCCGTGCCCAGCGGCACCGTGCGGGTGCGCCAGCCGTTGGCGTCGCCCGGTGGCCGGCCCTGACCGCGGGGACCGCCAGCACCACCCGGCCCACCGGGAGCGACGGCCGCCGGGCCCGTCGGCGCGGGCCGATCGCCGCCCTGTCCGGCTCCCCCGACTTCCTGCACCGGCATGTAGTCCTTCACGGCGAGCGCCGAAAGATAGGCTCCCGCCGCACGCAGGTTCACTTCCCACAGGCC
Source organism: Acidobacteriota bacterium (assembly GCA_016789685.1). Classification (GTDB taxonomy): domain Bacteria; phylum Acidobacteriota; class Vicinamibacteria; order Vicinamibacterales; family JAFNAJ01; genus JAEUQQ01. The sequence goes on from JAEUQQ010000460.1 coordinate 7,055, forward strand.
ATTGATGTGGTGCGCCTGGTGGCCGGTGTCGTAGTGGAAGCCCACGTGCTTCGGATCGAATTCCCTGAGCACCCACAGCAGGTCCCAGAACGCCGAGCCGACGGTGCCCGGCATCGAGTACGTGTGGTAGCACGCGGTCATCTTGTACTTCTCGCTGAGCGCGGCGAGCTTCGCGACGCGCGGCTTCAACGCGTCGATCTGCGGCCAGATCGGCTTGGCGAGTTCGTAGCGGAAGGCGCCCCACCAGTAGTGCGTGATGCCCAGCGCCGATGCCGCCGCGAGGGTGGCCTCGGTATGCGGCGTGTCGGCATCGACGATGTTGGTGGTGATCGAGCGCACGAGCAGTCCGCGCGCGCGCAGCGTCTCGACGAATGGCGGCAACTCCTTCGCGACGTTGGCGGGATTCACGTGCCCGGGATAGTCGCGGACCGTGAGGTTCACGCCGTCGTAGCCCATCTCGATGGCCGCGGCCGCCACCTCGTCGGCGGTGCGCAACCACTGCAGGTGGCGCGAGTAGGCATCGACCTTCAGCTTGGTGACGGTCGCTGTCGCGGCCGCAGCGCTGGGCGCCTGGGCGGCGTGCGCCTCGTCGGCCCGCGACAACGCCGCTCCCGCCAATAGGGCACCGGTGCCGAGTTGAAGGAACTCACGTCGCTGCATGGCGGTCTCCGCGGAGTCGAAATCTGCTGGTCGGTAGGGCGCGTCCCCTGCGCACAGGGGCAGCGGTGGGCGAAGGCGGTCGCATCGGCGGCAGACACCGCAGGCCAGGCGACTGACTTCGACAACTTGGCGAGGCGCCACCGTATCCGGCACCTATCCTAATGTCAATACAAGAATGCAAGACGACGAGCTACCTGGTCGGGCCGACACCCCGTCTGCCCTCTCCGGCGCGACGGTGACCGCCCATTCGCGGCAGCGGTGGCCGCGTGGCCGGTTCGTCGCCCCGGATTGCGTAGTGCAGGACAGCTCCCCGTCAACATGGACCGGCGTCAGTCGCTGCGAAGGCAGCAGAAGGTGCGTCATGTCAGAGAAGTGGACCGTCAAGGGGACGATCGCGGTCGATCACGTGCTGCCGGAGCTCGACGCGATGCTCGGCACGCGCAGCCCGCTCGCGGGCATCCAGGTGAAGGTGTCGGCCCGCTCGAAGATCCCCTTCGGCTGGGGGACGTGGGCCGCGTGGGACACGGTCACCACGGGCGCCAACGGGGCGTTCAGCGTCTCGAAGGAGAAGGGATCCGACCGCCGGCAGTTCAAGGTCGAGATCCTGTACGACTCGAGCAAGCTCCGCATCAAGGAAGGCAAGGAGACGAGCCTCTCGATCGGGGGCAACGGGTTCCCGATCGACATCGACTTCGACCTCACCGACAAGGACTGGCACGAGGTGCACAGCGACAAGGACGACGACGAGGAGCGGCGCGCCGGGGTGCACGATCTCGGCGAGATCCTGGTGACCGCGTCGGTCGCCCGCAAGCACGGCGACATCTGGATCCTCTACAACAAGGTCATCGACCTCATGGAGGACTACGGCACCGAGTACATCTTCAAGAAGAAGGTGGTCGTGAAGTACCCGATGAGCATCTCGCCGGCGGCCTCGTCGTCGTACTGGAATCCGATCGACGGGCGCGGGCACATCAAGGAAGACCAGTTCAACGCGTACACGCTGCTCCACGAGCTGACGCACCAGTGGGAGTACGACCACTGCACCGGCGAGAACGGCATGGCGTGGCAACTCGTGAAGCACGGCAGCACGCACCAGCAGCGCGAGAACACCACCTTCGTGCCATTCCTCGAGAGCTTCGCCGATTTCGCGGCGGTGAAGATGCTGCAGGAGATCTCTGGCGGCAGCCTGAAGAACTTCCTCCAGGCCGCCCCGTACCTCAAGCCGGACCAGCCCTTCAGCCGGACGCACATCGGCGGGGCGCTGGAGCCCGAGGAGCGCAACCTCGCCAACCTCGACTACACCGAGCGCGGCTGGTACGGCCTGTTCACGGTGCTGACGTTCGCGTATCTCGATCGCGTGGACGTCGATCGCTTCTTCACCGATGTCGACGGCGAGCACCGCGACTACGCCTTCGTGTCGCTCTTCACGCCGGTGCACGACCTGAAGCTCGGCTTCAGTTTCAAGGACGTGCTGAGCCTCTTCCTGGCAAAGCCGAGTGCCGACATCGACCGCGTCATCACCACGCAGGAGATGAACTACCGCGCCTTCCTCGACCGTGCCGACAGGATCCTGCCCGGGATGGACGCCACCAAGGTGAAAGCGGTCAAGGCGCTGCTGAACCCGAAGGCCGAGGCCGCTGCGGCGGCCTGACCGACGGTCGGCGGCGGCCCGTTCAGTCGGCGCGCGGCATCCTGACCGTGAACACCGACCCACGGCCGGGTTCGCTCTCGACTTCGACGCGCGCGCCGTGACGCTCGGCGATCTGCGCCGCGATCGTCAGGCCGAGTCCCGTGCCACCGGCGTCGCGCGACCGCACCTTGTCGGCCCGCCAGAAACGCTCGAAGACGTGCGGCAGGTCGTCAGGGGCGATCCCGGCGCCGGTGTCGGCCACCGTGATCGTCACGCCATCGGCAACACGGCGGCCGCCGATCGTCACGCGACCGCCCGCAGGCGTGTACTTCAACGCGTTGTCGGTCAGGATCAGCAGCAGCCGCCTGAGCTGCGCGTCGTCGGCCGTGACCGGGAGGGCCTCGGCCTCGACGTCGAGGCCGACGAGGATGCCCTTCGATGCCGCCATCGCCGCGGCCTGCTCGGCTGCGTCGCGCAGCAGCGGCGCGGCGTCCATCGGCACGAGTGCCACGGCGTCCTTGCCGGCATCGCCGCGGGCCAGTTGCAGCAGGTCGTCGATCAGGAGCGTCGTCCGCGTCGACTCGCGGAGGATCTTCTCCATGCCGTCGATGAGGTCGTCGCGGCTACGCTCGCGGCGCAGCGCGTGCTGGGCAGCGGTGTGGATCAGCGTCATCGGCGCGCGCAGTTCGTGCGAGGCGTCGGCCGTGAACTGCCTGGTGCGCGTGAACGACTGCTCGATGCGCTCGAGCATGTCGTTCAGCGTTTCCGAGAGTTGCTGCAGCTCGTCGCGCGACTCCGGCACGGCCAGGCGCGCCGACAGGTTGCGTTCGCCGATCGCCCGCGCCTCGTCTGCGATGCGCGCCACCGGCGCGAGGGCCCGGCGTCCGAGCCACACGCCGCACCCCGTCGCCACGACGAGGACGGCCGGGATCGACAGCGCGAGCACCGTGGTGAACGCGCCGAGCACCCCCTCGAACTTCCGCTGGGGATCGGCGACGCCGAGGATCAGCGTGTGCGATCCGATCGTGACCTGCTGCCATGCCAGTCGCAGGCGGAAGTCGGGCGGGCCACCCGATGCGTAGCGGATGTCGAAGCCGAGGTCGGCCGGCGGCGGCTCGGCGACGTCATGCCGGGCAAGGCCCCGCGACTGGGCAATCAACGACCCGCCGGCGTCGTACACGAGGTAGAGCTCGCCGAGCAGAGAGATCTCGTCGAGCCGTGCGGCGATCTCGTCATGACCGCCGGGCTCGATCTCGTCGAGGAACTCGCGCAGGCCGATCAGCCGGTACCGCAGGCCCTGGTCGAGCGCGTGATTCAGCCCTGATCGAATCGAGACCCAGTACCCCGCCGCCGCGCACGCGCAGATCGCCGCAACGGTGCAGAAGTACCAGAAGGCCAGCCGGAACCTGAGCGACCGCGTGTGCATCACTCCCGGCTCCTGAGGACATAGCCGATCCCGCGCTCGGTGTGGATGAGCGCAGCCTGGCCGTCGCCATCGACCTTCGACCGCAGCAGGCGGATGAAGACCTCGAGGTTGTTGTAGGTGACGTCGCGGTCGCCCCAGACGTCCTCGATCAGCCGGTCGCGCGGCACGACGCGGCCGGAGGCGCGCACGAGGCATTCGAGCATCGCGAACTCCGTGCGCGTCAGCGTGAGCGTCCGCGGGCCGCGCGACGCCTCGCGCGTGCCGGGATCGAGCACGAGATCCCCGAACCTGAGCGGCTGCGCCTGGCCTGCCTGGCGCGTCCGCGCGCGAATCCGCGCCAGCAGCACGTCGAACGAGAACGGCTTGGTGAGGTAGTCGTCGGCGCCGGCATCGAGCCCGCGCACGACCTCCTCGGGGGCATCACGCGCGGTCAGCAGCAGGATCGGCGTGCGCACGTGCCCGCGCCGCAGCCGGCGCGTGACCTCGAGCCCGTCGAGAAACGGCAGCATGACATCGAGCACCAGGATGTCGAACGCCGCACGTTCGGCCGCGCGCAGCCCTTCGGCGCCGTCGTGGCACACGGTGACGATGTAGCCCTCGTCTTCGAGGTCGCGCCGGACGTAGTCGGCGACATCACGATCGTCTTCAACCAGGAGGATTCGCATGGCGGCACCTGTCGGCAGGCGAGGATGCCCCGGCCACCTGAAGGATCCCTGAAGGCAGTGCCCGGCACGGATTGTCGCTCACGCCACCGCCGTCTCGGCGACTTTTCAGGTGCGCTTCAGTCGGCCCTGTGAGGATGGTCGCCATGACACGTCGACTCCTCTTCTGGTCGCACCTCTGCATCGGCGTCGTGGCCGGTGTCGCCATCCTCATCATGTCGGCGACGGGCGTGTTCCTCGCGTTCGAACGGCAGATCATCGCCGCGCTCGCGTCGGCCGGAGGGGCGGTGCTCGTGTGGACCGGCGTCTCGCTCGCGCTGCACCGCCTGCGGCGCGCCCGCAACAGCGCGCGTGGCCGACAGCCGTCTGCCGCATCGACCGGCGCCGCGAGCGTCGTGCTGGTGTCGGCGCTGATGGCCCCGCACGCCACTGCGCAGAGCACGCAGGCGCCCGCCGGGGCGACCAGCGTGCAGCGATCCGCGTTCGCGCCACCGACATTCTCTGACGACACGTTCGCCTACATCTTCGGCACCCGATACCGGAACCCGTTCACCGCCAGCGCGGCGGAACCCGACGGGGCCGACATCACGCGCCGCAACATCGAGTTCAAGCACGTCGACGCGTGGAAGTACGGCCACAACCTCGCCGTCATCACGATCAAGAGTTCAAACGGCGTCGAGCCCGCCGCCGGGGGCAACGCCGGCGCGATGGGGCTCTACGCGATCCTGCGGGCGGGCCTGAGCATCAACCGCATCGCGGGCAGGCCCGTGATCGCGATCGGCCCGCTGAAGGACGTCGACCTCCAGGCCGGCGTCAACCTCCAGACCAAGAACAGCGCGTTCGCACCAAACGAGCGCACGTTCTACGCCGGCCCGAACTTCCAGTTCCGGTTCGGCCAGGCCTTCGTCAACGTCGCCGTCCAGGTGCGCCAGGAGTGGAACCGTAACGGCATCCTCGGCAGAGTCGAGGACTACGACGTCGGCGTCAACATCTCGCCCGCCTGGAACATCCCGTTCAGGATCGGCGGCGCCCGGCTCGTGTTCGACGGCTTCGCCGACTACAACTCGGCGAAGGGCCGCGATGTCACCGGGCACCAGACGAAGGCAGAGTTCCTGGCCCGCCCGCAGCTCAAGCTCGACATCAGCCGCCTGGCAGGCCAGCCCTCTCGCGTGCTCGAACTCGGGGTGGGCCTCGAGTACTGGCACAACATGTTCGGCAAGAACGCCGACACCGTGCCCGGCGCCTCGCAGCTCACGCCAATCGTGTCGCTGAACATCCACCTGCCCTGAGCGAGCCCGCAGGGCGAGTCGAAGGGAGCGAGCCCGCAGGGCGAGTCGAAGGGGGCGCGAACCGACGTCCTACCGCTTCGTGGCCGTCGTCGAGAACAGCTGCGGGGTGAACTCCGCGAGGTAGTGACGCCACTTCACCCACGTGTGCGCGCCATCGGTCTGCTTGAAGACGGGCGTGAACCCGTGCTTCTCGAAGAACGTCACGGTCGCCTGCGTGGTCGTGAACAGGAAGTCGTCCTTGCCGGTGGCGAACCAGAACATCAGGCCCTTCCTCAGCGTCGCGTCGGCGAGCTTCGCGGCATGGAGCGTCGCCCACTCGTCGGCCGTGGGGCCGAGGCGGGGTGCAGGAGGTGCCGACGCTGCGGGTGCCCCGGGAGCGGCCGCGGGCGCGCCGGGCATGCGGATCTGCACCTCGGGGAACCCTCCAATAAGTCCCGAACTGAAGACGCCCACATACGCGAACTGCTCGAGGTGCGGGATGGCGACATTGAGCGTCTGGTGGCCGCCCATCGAGAGCCCGGCGATCGCGGTGTTCGCGCGGCCCTTCCGCACGCGGTAGTGCGACTCGATGTACGGCTTCACGTCCTTCGCGAAGTCGTCGACGAAGGCCTGTGTCGCCGATGGACCCATCGCGGCTGGGCCCCGGACGTGTCCCGCCGGCATGACGACGATCATCGGCACCGCCTGCTTCGCGGCGATGAGGTTGTCGAGGATGACGTTCGCGCGGCCCACCGACGTCCACGACTCGTCGCTGTCGCCGGCCCCGTGCAGCAGGTAGAACACGGGATACGACGCCGTGCCGGTCTCGTAGCCGGGCGGCGTGTAGACGTGCATGCGGCGGAACTGGCCGAGCGAGGTCGACCTGTAGGTGACGCTCGCGACGGCGCCGTGTGGCACGTCCTTCGTGTCCGCCACGTCAGACCCGGGCACGTAGACCACGCTCCACGTGTTCTGGTTCGACTCGCTGGTCGCCGGGTTGCGCGGATCGATCGTGGCCACACCGTCCACGTTGAAGTTGTAGCGGTAAGCGCCTGGCTCCGACGCGCCGACCGTGACGTCCCAGATGCCGCTCTCGGCCTTCGTCATCTGGAGGGCGTCTGGTGCAAGACCCTGGATGTCGCCCGCGGCCACACGCACGGCCTGCGCACGCGGCGCGAAGATCCGGAACGTGATGCGCCCGTCGGCGGCGACCTCGGGCGACACGTACTGCGGCGGACGTTGCGCGGCCGGGGGCGCCTGCGCCGGCGGCGCGGCCGGCAGACGCGCGGCCTCCTGTGCCGAGACGACGGTCACCGACAGCCCGGCGACGAGGGCAGATGCGGCGGCGGCGCGAACGACACGGCCGCAACGAGCGCGTGAGACGTGCAGGATCATGAGTGGCTCCAGTGCCGTGCGCGTGGCACGGCACGCAGGTCGTTCACTGTCGTACCAGCGCCGCGCGTGCCCCGTCGGGGCACCGCGGGCCTCCGCTACTTCACCCCGGCCGTGTCGAGCCTGAAGAACCGTGCGGCGTTGTTGTACAGGATGTCGCGCTTCTGCTGGGTCGTGAGGTAGTCGGCATTCTGGATCAGGCTGATCGAATACGTCATCAGCTTCGGCCACATCATCTGGTCGGTGCCGAACATCACGCGGTCCTGGAAGCCGGCATCGACGAGGCGTTCGATGTAGCGGTTCACTTCCTTGATCGGGTAGCTCCAGATCAGGCCGGCGACGTCGACGTAGACGTGCGAGCTGGCCTGCAGCAGCGCCAGCATGTTGTCGATCATCGGGTAGCCGGCGTGCATCACCTGCACGCGCAGTTTCGGGTGGCGTGCCAGCAGTTCCTCGAGCAGGAAGGGATCGCCCTTCGACGCCCTGAACGTCGGCCGGCTGACGTTCGATCGCCCGGATCCGCCGGTGCCCATGTGAATCGCAACGGGGATGTCGAGTTCCTCGGCGAGCGCGAAGTACTGGTCGACGCTCATGTCGCTCGGCGAGATGCCCTGGTACTGCAGCCCGATTTCGCCCATCACCTTGATGCCACCCTGCGTGAACGCGACGCGCAACTGTTCGACGGGGATGCGCTTGCCGCCCGACTCGAACGGTGCGCCGGGGATGATCCGGCCGGGCGCGGCCGCCTGCCATCTCTTCACCTGCTCTGGCGACCCGAAGACGACGGCCGTGACGTTGAGGCGCTCCATCTCGGCGACGACGTCCTTCAGGTACTCGCCAGGCTTGGCCGGGTAGAGCTTCGGCGAGCACTCCTCCTGCACCCACCCGAACGGCGCTTCGGGCCCCTTCGGATCCGACGCGACGAAGTTCGACGTGTTGGGGCACATGGGCTGGGCGTTGGGACCCGATTCGTCCATCGCGTGGAAGTGCACGTCGATGATCGGCGGCACGTCCTTCGAGGTGTTCTGGGCCGCCGACACGATCGGCAGCCCGAGCAGCAGCGCCGCCGCGCACAACAGCGTGGTCGAGGGCGTGCGCCGGGCAGGTCGTGAGGATCTCGTCATCTCGTCTTCTCCTGGAACAGCATCGGCGCGACCTCGGCGAGGTTGCGGCGCCAGACCATCCATGTGTGCCCGCCGGGCGTCTCGACCGTGGTCGGCCTCACCCCCTTCGACGCAAGCCACGCCGCGAACTGCCGGTGTGGCTCGAGCAGGCCGTCGTCGACGCCCATGCCCAGCCAGAAGAGCCGCAACTTCGCGCCGACAGGCGGACCAAGGGCCGGGAAGCGCTTCTCGAAGGCGCTGCCGTCGAGCGGCGGCCGCGGCGCCCCTGGCAGCGCCGACGACCCGTACATCACGTACGCGCCGCTGAAGCCCGCGACCCACGCGAACGTGTCGGCGTTGTTGAGGCCGATGTAGCAGGCCTGCGCGCCGCCCATCGAGAGCCCGACGATCGCACGGCCCTCGCGTGCCTTCGTCGTGCGGTACGCCGCCTCGACCTGCGGCAGCACCTCCCTGATGACCGACTCGCCGAAGTTCGTCATGCTGGCGGGATCCGCCATGCCCTGGAAGCTCGTGCGCGCGCTCGCCACGCCGTACCCCAGCGTGTTGACCATGATCATCGGCGTCGCCTTCCCCGCCGCGATCAGGTTGTCGAGGATCACGTTCGCACGCCTCGCTGTCGTCCAGGCCGACGCGTCGTCGGTGATGCCGTGGAGCAGGAACAGCACGGGATAGGTCGACGCCTTCGACGCGTCGTAGCCGGGTGGCGTGTAGACGTAGTAGTCGCGCTCGTCGCCGACGATGGCCGACTTGTAGTAGTGGTGATGGACGACACCGCGAGGCACGGTGCCGATCTCCCACGGGAGCGAGACCGGCCCGGGCACGTGCACCAGGCTCTGGCTGCCGCCTGGCAGCACGGCCTTGACGAAGGCGTTCCCCGGATCCGCGATCTGCAGTCCATCCACCACGAAGTTGTAGGGGTAGATGTCTGGCGGCAGGGTCTCGGTCGTCGCCGTCCACACACCCTCGTCGCCGGCGGTCATCGCCAGCGGTGGCGCGCCGGCGCGGTTGACGATCACCGCCTTGGCGTTGGGCGCCCGCAGGCGGAACGTGATACGGCCATCGGCCGATACCTCGGGCGATCGCACCATGGCACGGAACATTGCCGACGGGCTCGGGGCGGGCGCAGCGGGAGGTGCCGGGGGCTGCTGGGCGAACGACGGGCTCGCGGCGAGAGCGGCGAGCGACACGCTGAGTGCAATCGATCTGAACATCACGACCTCGTGGGACGCAGGCGGCGTGGGCCGCGCCGGGAACGACCCGACGCGGCCGGCCATGCAACGATCAGCGGAAGAGGATCGGCGCGAACTCGCCCAGGAACTGCCGCCAGATGAACCAGTAGTGCGCGCCAGGCGCCGTGTGGTACGACATCGGGAGCCCGGCTGCCTCGACAACGCGCTTGAGTGTCTCGGATCCCTGCAGCGCGAAGTCGGTCGTGCCGACGCCGATCCAGTAGTGCTTCACCCCCGCCGCCTTGATCCTCCCCAGCGCTGCCGCGAACTCTGGCGTGTCCTGGCCGCCCGCGCTGAACACGCCGATCCAGCCGAACACGCCGGGATTGTTGTTCGTGGCCTGCACGGTGTGGCCCCCACCCATCGACAGGCCGGCAATCGCGCGGTTGTCCTTGCCGTCGAGCACGCGGTAGTGCTTCTCGATGAACGGCACGATCTCGGCGACGAGCGAGTGCGGGTACGAGCCCTGGTACACCTGCGGCGGCCGCGGAGCGGGTGCCCCGGGACGCGGAGCACCACCTGGCCCACCCTGCGCGGCCTGGACGGGTGGGGGCGCCGGCGCCGTGACGGCGTTGGGCCGCGGGGTCGGGCCATATGCATAGCCCTGCGACACCATCTGCGCCGCGTTGCCGTTCGGCATGACGACAATCATCGGCTTGGTCTTCCCGGCGGCGATCAGGTTGTCGAGGATGATGTTTGCGCGGCCCATGGTCGTCCACGCGTCTTCGTCGCCACCGCCACCGTGCAGCAGGTACAGCACCGGGTACTTCTGCGTGCCGCCCTCGTACCCGGGCGGCAGGTAGACATACATCCGGCGTCCTGCCTGATTCAGGATGGCAGAGGGATACCAGACAGCCGTCATCGTGCCGTGCGGCACGTCGGGCTTGAAGGTCCATGCGTCGGACGCCGGCCCCGCGATCATGACGAGGTTGTCGTAGCGCTGCCCATCGCGCTGGTACTCGCCGTTGCCGGGGTCGTTGACCTTCACGCCGTCGACGTTGAAGGAGTAGCCCCAGAGCTGCTCGCCCAGCGGCCCGACCGTCACCGACCAGATGCCCTGGTCGTCTTTCGCCATCGCGATGTTGGTGCCACTGTCCCAGTTGCCGTTGAGGACGACCGTCGTGGCCTTCGGTGCCAGCAGGCGGAACGTCACCGTCCGGTCGGCGTGGATCTCGGGCGACACCACGCGCGGGCCGGCAGGTGCGGCCGGCATCCTCGCGGCGGGCGGCGCCGCAGGCTGCGCAGGTACCTGCGCGAACGCGCTCACGGCAGAGACGACGAGTGCAGTGACGAGCACTGCGGTGGCACACGCACGACTCATTCGCATGACGGGTCCCTTCGACGTGCTTCCTGGCGGCGCCCGGATGCCGTCGGGCGCTCGCCGCATCTTCCCCCGGTGGTTGCGCGGCGTCGCGCGCCGCGCCGCCTACCTGGCGGCCTTGAACAGGTTCGGCAGCAGGCTCGCGTGCAGCAGGTAGCGCCACGTCGCCCAGTCGTGGGCGCCGTTGCCTCCGATGACGTAGTCGTGCTTCACACCATGCTTCTCGAGGATCTGGTGAAAGACGACACTGCGGTTCGCCGGCTGGTTCTCGTGCGTACCGAGACCCACCAGCAGGTAGTCGACCTTGGTGTTGATGTCGCGGTCGTTCAGGAACTCGGGCGTCGACGTCTCGGATGCCGGATCGCCGGCGCTCAGCACACCGAACGACGCGAACAGATCGAGGGCCTTGAAGCCGACGAGCTGCGTGTGGCGCCCGCCCATCGACAGGCCGGCGATGGCACGTGCGCGCCGGTCGTTCCTGACGCGGTACTGCCCCTCGACGAGCGGGATGATCTGCGTGCGCAGTTCGCGCGCGAAGAGGTCGAACGTCAACGCGGTGTGCTTCGGGTCGTTGCGATGCACGACCTGGTTGTTGGGCATGGCGATGATCATCGGCACGGCCTTGCCCTCGGCGATGAGGTTGTCGGCGATGAACGTGGCCCGTCCATCGAGCCACCAGCCCGACGCGAGCTCGCCGCTCCCACCCAGCAGGTAGAGCACGGGGTACGTCTTCGCCCGATCGTAGCCGGGAGGTGTGTAGACGTACATCTCGCGCTCGCCGTTGAGGACGGTCGAGTGGTAGACGTGGCGCGTGAGCGTGCCGTGCGGCACGGGCCTGGCGTCGTAGTACGCCGGCCCCTTGCCGTGCACGACCAGGTTGCTGTAGCCCGGCTGGTCGCCGAACCCCGTCAGCGTGTTGCCGGGATCGGTCACCGCCGCACCATCGATCACGAACTTGTAGACGTAGATGTTGGGCGGAATCGGGCCAATCGTGAGCGTCCAGATCCCATCGTCGCCCTTGGTGAACGGCCACGGCTTCACCTCGCCGTTGAGCGCCGCGTTGATCGTGCCCGCCGACAACAGCACCTCCTGCGCTCGTGGTGCCTTGAGGCGGAACGTCACCATCCCCTCGTCGGTCACGTCGGGCGAGATGACGTTGGCCATGAACGGCACGAGCTGCTGCGTGTTCCTGTGCGGATTCCAGTCGAGATTGACGTGCGCCTGCTGGGCCGACGCGAGCGACGGCATGGATCCCATCGACAGCGCCGCGAACGCGATCGCCACCCGTGCGTGTGAAGTCATGGTCATGATCCCGATGCCGGTGCAGACCGGAGGCGCAGGACGCGCCTCCGGCACACCGCTGTTGGCCCTAGGTCGTCGGCAGCGCCTTGCGCGCGTCGCGATCCGGGTCGTTCTTCACCACGCAGGTGTCGTCGAGGATCATCACCTCGCCGGCTGCGGGCGTGTACCGCGGCCAGGCTGGCAGCCCGGTGCCATTGGGATCACCGGTCTTCATGAATTGCAGCAACTGGCCCGCCATCACCTGGCCGAGCTTCCGCGGACGGCTCCCGCCGCCCGTGTGGGTCCACATCAGGTCGGTGTTGTTGAACCAGAAGCAGATGTCGACGCAGTGGAAGGCGCGGATGCGGCCGTCGAACATCGGCGGCTGCCAGCCGAACCAGGCGACGAACACCGGCGGCGCCTGCTTCGCCTTGGCGTCGGCGAGCGTGACGACGCCCTGGCGGTTGCTGCTCACCAGCGACCAGATCTCGACGGGCTTCTTGTCGGGGAAGGCCCTGGCGTAGGCATCGACGACCGCACGGGCCCGGTCGCCGAAGCCTGCACCGAACCCCGCGCGCTCCTTGACCTTGTCGACCACCTGGTCGAGCGTCACGTTCTCGAGCGACGCGTCGATCCAGCTCGGCGCCTGCTCGTTGAACGTCGAGCAGATCAGCATCGGGATGCTGGCCGCCGTCGGTGCCGGCTCGGGCACGTACGGATCCTGCGGGATGATCGTGCCATCGACGATGGGGTTGAACCCGCGGCGCATCATCCCGCCCGGGCCCATCTCGGCGGCCAGCTTCTGCTGGGCCCGGTTGGCGATGGTCAGGTACTGCTGCCAGGGCATCGCCTGCAGCTTGTCGACGTCGGTGGGCCCGAGGCCCGCCTCCTTGAGGACGTATGCGCCGAGCTTCTCCGAGTACTCCTTGTCGCCGCTGCGCACCGTGGCGCCGCTGAGCACGACGGCCTTGTGGAACAGGCCCTTCGCGCTCGGCATGGCGGTCGTGGTGCACACCTTCGCGCCGCCGCCCGACTGCCCCATGATCGTGACGTTGCCGGGATCGCCGCCGAAGTTGGCGATGTTGTCGCGCACCCACTCGAGTGCCGCGACCAGGTCGAGCATGCCGACATTGCCAGACGCCGCGTACCTGGCCCCACCGACGGCGGCGAGGTTCGTGAAGCCGATCGGGCCGAGGCGATGGTTGACCGACACGAACACCGCGTCGCCCATGCGGGCGAAGTTCTCGCCGTTGTAGCCGTCCTGCTCGATGCCGCTGCCGTTGGTGAAGCCACCGCCGTGCATCCAGAACAGCACCGGGCGCTTCTTCCCGTCATTGATCCCGGGCGTGAACACGTTCAGCCGCAGGCAGTCCTCGCTCACGTCGTCGTAGTTCCAGTGATCGCGCCACGACCCGAAGGCGTTCGCGTACCGCTTCTCCATCACCTGCGGCGCGGTGTTGCCCCACCAGAGGGCAGGGAACACGTCGGTCCACGGCTTCGGCTTCTGCGGCGGCATGAAGCGGTTGGCGCCGGACGTGTCGGCGCCGTAGGGCACGCCGAGATAGTGGTAGATGCCGCGCAGGATGTAGCCGCGCACCTTGCCATTGGTCGTGTTCGCGACCGCGATGTGCTCGCCGATCTGTACGATCGGCCCCTCGTCGGCGACGGGTGCCTTCGCGGCCGCCTTGCCCCTGGCCTGCCCGGCCGAGAGCGTGGCCGACGAGCCGATGGCCAGGCCGGCGGCCCCGGCGCCGACGGTGTTCAGAAACTCACGCCTGCTGCGTCCCATTGTGTTGCCTCCTTGCGCGCGTGGGGCGTCTGCCCCTGACTCGGCGCGGTCCTCTCTGCGGTCGCCAGTCGCCTGCCGCCGCGCGGCGTCCGTGCAGATGAGGACGTCGCAACCCGGTCGCGCGGGGCCACGCCGACCACAGTGCCGTCGGCGCCACGCCTGCGTTCGCTTTCAGTAGCGACGCGAATCCGTCGCGCCCGATTGGTGGTCACCCGCTGGCGTGCGAGCCCCGCGCACGGCGAGGACGAGCATCACCGCCCCGAAGGCCATCATCACGACGCCCCACCACAGGTTGACGTTGACGCCGAGCGAACGCTGGTAGAGCGCGGCATCGCTGGCCAGGCCGAAGCCCGCCAGCAGCACGCCGAAGATCACGAACAGCAGGCCAATCGGCCACCGGATGTCGAGTCCCATCGTCGTTGTGTCTCCGTTAGTCGCGTGTCACCGCGAGTCGGGGGTCCTGTCCTGAGCGAGCGCAGCGAGTCGAAGGGCTACCAGAACACGACGTTCAGCGCGCCCACGCACGCGAGCACGATGACGCCGAGCACTGCCGGGCGTTCGTACCACGGCAGGTGCTGGTCACGTGGCCGCTCGGTCAGCGAGTAGACCAGCCCCACCAGTTCGGCATCGGGGCGTGGCCGCGTCACCAGGCTCACGGCGATGGTCACGACGAAGCAGACCGTCCACGCAAAGATGGCGGTCCAGAAGTTCTGCGCCATCTCGCTCGGATACCCGTGCAGGGTCGCGATCCAGCCCCCCTTGATGCCCACGACCGCGTTGAGCGGCAGCGTCAGCCCGTGATGCGCCGTGGCGGCCATCGTGCCCGCGAGCAGGCCCGTGAACGCCCCGTGGCCCGTTGCGCGCTTCCAGAACATCCCGAGCAGGAACGTGGCGAACAGCGGCGCGTTCACGAACGCGAACACGAGCTGCAGCATGTCCATGATGTTGTTGAACCGCGTCGCCGCGTAAGCCGCCGCCACCGAGAGCGCGATGCCGAACACCGTCGCCATGCGGCCCACCCAGAGGTAGTGCGCGTCGCTGGCATGCCTGCGGATGTACGACTGGTAGATGTCGTAGGTCCACACCGTGTTGAACGCGGTGACGTTGCCCGCCATGCCCGACATGAAGCTCGCCATCAGCGCCGTCAGGCCCAGCCCGAGCAGACCCGTCGGGAAGTAGTGCGCGAGCATCATCGGGATGGCCATGTCGTAGTTGAGCGACCCATCGGGCTTGGCGGGCAGGGCGAAGCCCGAGGCGCCGGCATTCGCCGTCAGCGCCATGGCGACCATGCCCGGCAGGATCACGAGGAAGGGGAAGAGCATCTTCGGGAACGCGGCGATCATCGGCGTCCGCCGCGCGGCGGCCATCGAGTCGGCCGCCATCGCGCGCTGCACGACGAGGAAGTCGGTGCACCAGTACCCGAACGACAGCACGAAGCCGAGCCCCATCACGAGGCCGAACCACTCGACGCCCATGGGGTTGGCCGACGGGCTGCCCATCAGCTGCCACGACGCCGTCCAGGCCTGCGGCGCAAACCCGTTGGCCGTCGACACGCCCGCGAGCGAGGCCTGCAGTCCGCTCCAGCCGCCCGCGTCCTTCAGGCCGAGGTAGATCAGCGGCGCGAAGCCAAACACGATCAGGAAGAACTGCAGCACCTCGTTGTAGATCGCCGACGTCAGGCCGCCGAGCAGGATGTAGACCAGGACGATGCCGGCCGAGAGCCAGATGGCGGCATTGAAGTCCCATCCGAGGAGGAGGTTGAGCAGCAGGCCCATCGCGTACATCGAGATGCCCGACGAGAACACCGTCATGGCTGCGAACGAGATGGCGTTGAAGCCGCGCGTCTTCTCGTCGAAGCGCAGCTTGAGGTACTCGGGGACCGAGCGCGCGCGCGAGCCGTAGTAGAACGGCATCATG
Organism: Acidobacteriota bacterium; assembly: GCA_016789685.1. Classification (GTDB taxonomy): domain Bacteria; phylum Acidobacteriota; class Vicinamibacteria; order Vicinamibacterales; family JAFNAJ01; genus JAEUQQ01. The sequence continues at coordinate 22,754 of JAEUQQ010000460.1, forward strand.
AACACGCCCAGGAAGACCATCGCCGGGATGGCGCCCACCCAGTAGAAGTGGCTCGTCGCGATGCCGTACTTGGCCCCGGAGGCAGCCATGCCGATCACTTCCTGCGCGCCGAGGTTGGCCGAGAGGAACGCGAGACCGGCCACCCAGGCGGGGATCGAGCGCCCCGAGAGGAAGAAGTCGGTGCTGGTCTTCATGTGGCGCTTCAGCATCCAGCCGATGCCGAGCACGAACACGAAGTAGACGATCATCAGGATCCAGTCGATCAGCGTGAGCTTCATGCGCCCTCGTCCGTGGTGAGGCGCGCAGTGTACAGCGGTTCACCCCGGCGCGCACGGCCTGTCGGCGTCGATGGCCCACGCCGCACGACCGGCGGTTGTGGCCAGGCGCCCCCCCCCGGGCGCGACGATCCCCGGAACGAAAAAGGCCCCGGCCCTCGCGCGATGCGAGGAACCGGGGCCACGGTGGAGGGAGCGCCTAGAACTGGAAGCGCGCGAGCAGCTGGATTTCGCGCGGCGGCCGCTGCGCCGTGACGGCGCCGAAGCCCGAGCGGTTGACGACGTTGCCTGACGCGTCGGTCGCCAGGTTCGTCGGCGTGGGATCCGCATAGCTGCGAACCGTCAGCACCGAGTTGATCGCCGTGAACTGCGTCGTGTTGAGGGCATTGAACGCGTCGAGCCGCAGCTCGAGGCGGCGTCCGCCGCCCATCCTGATGAACTTGCTGATCGAGATGTCGAGGTTGTTCTGCGACGGTCCGACCAGGTAGTTCTTCCCCGACTCGAGGCCCTTGCTGCCGACGGTGGGGATCTTGAAGCACGACGTGTCGAACTGCTTGTACGGGTCGCTGCTGTGTCCGCTGCCTGGGTCGCAGGTCACGACGAGGCGCGCGCCTTCGAGGCCCTGCGTGCCCGTGTAGGTGTAGGGCGACGTCCCGGGCACGGTGAAGGTCGGCGTGTAGGGCGCACCCGACACGATGCGGTAGACGCCCGACATCTGCCAGTCGTTGATGATGGCGGCAAGGGCGCCGCCGCGCTGGAGCTTGGGCAGCTCCCACACGAACTGGCTCACGAAGCTGTGCCGGCGGTCGTAGTCGAGCGGGTAGTAGTTGGCCTCGTCCTGGAACTCGTCGTTGCGCGGGAAGCCGACCACGCTGGGGTTGGGGTTGTTGTTGCCGGCCGGCAGGTCGACGCTCGACGTGCCCATCGCCTTGCCGAGGGTGTAGTTGAACGAGATCAGCACACCCTTCTGGAACCGGCGGTTGAACGACATCTGCAGCGAGTTGTAGTCGGCATACGCGCTGGTGTCGACCATGAAGATGTTGCCGTAGCCCTGGTAGGGCCGCAGGAAGTCGACCGGCAGGGCCGAGGCGCCGGGAATGGCGCTGACGGCGACCGACGGATCCTGGTTCTGCGGCAGGTACGCAGCGCCGTAGGCGGGCGCGTTGATGTTCTTCTGCGTGTGCTGGTTGCGGCTGCGCGTGCCGACGTACGACACGTCGAGCACCGAACGCCAGGGCAACTGCAACTGCACGCCGACGTTGAACGCGTAGACCTTCGGGAAGGTGCCGTCCTGCTCGAAGGCAAACAGGGTCGGCGGCGCCACGAGCGCGCTGCCCGAGTTGACGTCCTGGAGGCGGCCGTAGAACAGCGTCGGCTGCACGACCGTGGGCGGCTGCTCGATCATGCCGTACACCGTGTCGCCCATCGGCCGGTTGTAGAAGATGCCGGCGCCGCCGCGAACCACGATCTGCTGCTTGCCCGTGACGTCGTACGACATGCCGAAGCGCGGCGCGTACTGGATGCCGGCGTTCTCGTAGAGGTACTTGTCGATGCCGTCACCGGCCTTGTAGAGGCCGTTGAGCAGCGTGCCCGAGCCGGGCACGATGCGGCCGATGGCCGCGGCCGGCTGCGTCTGGCCGGTGACGCGGTCGAGCGCGACGCGCACGCCGTTGACGAGCGCCGGGTAGTACAACCGCGGCGCGGCCGACGCGCTCCACTTGTCGGGCAGGAAGTTCGACGTCTGCTGCCTGGTGTCGTAGGTCGGCTGCATCCAGTAGAACCGCAGGCCGTAGTCGAGCGTGAGGTGATCGTTCACCTTCCAGTTGTCCTGCGCGTACCACTCGACGTTGTGGTAGAGGTAGTTCCCCTGCACCCAGTCGGCGGCCTGCACGTAGGTCTGGTAGATGCCGAGCGCCGCATTCGCGAACGGGTAGCTCGAATCGAACGGGTTCGACGCATCGTTCGTGAAGGCCACGCTGCCGTTGGCTGCTGCGCGGCTGCTCTGGGGCTTGAGGCCGCGGTTGACGTACACCCCCACCTTGGCGGTGTGCTGGCCCCAGTTCTTCGTCAGGCTGGCCGACACGTCCTGCGACGTGTTGACGTTGATGAACGGCGCGTACTCGGTCGAGTTCGTCGGCGACGTGGTGCCGACGCGGCCGCCCCACGTGAAGCGCGGCGGCAGGTCGAGCTGCACCGCGCCCGGATACAGCATCGGGAACGCCGACAGGCCGAGCGCCGACTTGTTGAACGCATCCGGATACCGCGGCAGGTTCGTGAACGAGTTGCGCGCACGGCCGTAGGTGGCTTCCATGAACATCGAATTCGTGATCGTCCACGCCGCGGTGAACGACATGCCGCGCGTGTAGCGATCCGAGTCCTCGTACCCGAAGTCGGGGATGTTGGTCGAGAAGCCCGTCGTGCCGCCGCCGTAGGGCACGATGTTGTAGCCCATGTTCTGCAGCAGCTTGCCGTAGAGGCGCAGGCTCTGCGTGGGGTTCCAGTCGACGCGGATCAGGTCCTGCCGGCGGGGCGCTTCCTGCGCTTCCTGCGACACGTAGTTGTAACCCTGGTTGATCGTGCCCGGGCTGTTGGCCGCCGGGTACATGTTCAGGATGTTGACGCCGACCTGGTACAGCCGGTTCTGCGGGATGCGGCCGAGCACGCCGCCGTCCTGGAAGCAGCCGCTCGTGTTCGTCGCGCTGCACGGCAGCCCCGTCGTGTAGTCGCGGATGTACGGATACAGGTTGCCCGCGCTGTCACGCGTCTGCGAGAAGTCGCCGCGGCGCTCGAGTTCCGTGGGCACGCGGACGTTCACCGGCGACGTCTGGGCGATGAAACGCTTCTGGAACTCCTGGTTCACGAAGAAGAAGAGCTTCGACGTGCTCTTGCTCATCTTGCCGGGCACGATCACCGGGCCACCGAACGTGTAGCCGATGTCGCGCTGCTGCAGCTCGGGCACCGGCAGCTTCGGGGTCGCGCGGTTGTTGAACCACGTGTTGGAGTTGAGGTCGTCGTTGCGGCGGATGAAATAGCCTGACCCGTGGTAGTCACGGCCGCCGCTCTTGGTCACGGCCGTGATCTGCGCGCCCGCCGACCGGCCATACTCGGCCTGGTAGTTCGACGTCAGCACCTTGATCTCCTGCACGGCGTCGGTCGCGAGCGCGACCATCGGGCCCTGGTTGCTGCCCGTGTCCATGCTGGTGATGCCGTCGATCTGCACGTTGTTCTGGTTCGCGCGCATGCCGTTGGCGCTCATCGTGTTCGACTGCGCGCCAAGGGCGCCGGGCGCCGACGTCGCCGTGTTCACGATACCTGCCGAGTTGAACGCGAGCCCGAAGAAGCTGCGGCCATTCTGCGCGATGCTCTGCACGGCCTCACCTTCGATCGCAAACGACCGCTCGGCGCTCTTGGCCTGCAGTTCGGTCGTCCGCGCGGCGACCATGACGGTCTCTTCGAGGCCGCCGATCTCGATCGTCAGCGTGCCGAACGTCTTCTTGTCGCCCGCGTTGACCTGCACGTCGGGCACTTCAAGGGTCTTGAACCCCGCCATCGTCACCGTGAGCTTGTACTTGTCGGCCGGCACGATCGGGAAGACGAAGTAGCCCTCCTCGTTCGTCACGGCTTCGACCGTCGTCCCCGTCTTCAGGCTGGTCAACACCGCCGTCGCCCCGGGAATCACCCCCGCCTGGGCGTCCTTGATCGTCCCCGCCAGCGACGCGCTCGTGACCTGCGCGTCGGCGATCTGCCACCCTCCGAACACGAACAACACGGCTGCCAGCACGGCCAACCGCACAGTCCTGCCAATTCTCATGAAAGCACCCCTTTTGAGGTCACCGATTTCCACGGTCGCTGGAATGCCACCTGCGCATCCTCGCTCACCCCTGCTCGCCCGGCCCGCCGGCGGCGTACACCCTCGTCGCCTCACCTTCGACCCGCGCGCCCTGCCCGGTACTCCACTGCACGTGCACGTCTCAGCCCCCACCCTGCACCAGGCAGCGGCCCGGCAACCCACGCCGCGGCGGCTGCCGGCCCTCTCCCCTCCCCATCAGGTCGCGCTCGTGATGACCTGCCGCGCTGCGCGATCGGGGTCGTCCTTCACGGCGCAGGTGTTGTCGAACACCATCACCGCCCCCCGCTGCGGCTCGAACGCCGGCCAGGCGGGCAACCCTGCGTGGTTCGGGTTGCCGCTGCGCGCGAAGTGAATCCACGCGTCGCTCACGCGCTCGGCCAGGACGCGCGCCGCGTCGGTGCCGCCCGTCATCGCGGCGCACCGGTCGGTGTTGTTGAACACGAACGGCAGCTCCGAGCAGTGGAACGCCCGGGGACGCCCGTCGAGGATCGGCGTCTGCCACGCGAACAGGTACAAGTACGCGGGCGCCGCCCCGAGCGCCGCCTTCCGCGTGGCCTGCGTGGTCGACACGTACCGGTGCACCGCCGCCGTGACCTGCGAGTAGATGTCGAACGGCCTGGCCGCCGGGTACAGCGCGCGATACGCGTCGATGACACGCGACGCGCTCGCGCCGTAGCCCGCACCGATGCGCTCGCGCAGCTCGGCGTCGGTCATCTGCTCGAGCGCGGGTCGATTGAGCGTGTGCCCGTTCTCGTTGAAACAGCACCCGATCAGCATCGGCACGTGCGCGGTCATCGACGGCGCGACCGGGTCGAACGGGTGCGTGGGCAGGATCGTGCCGTCGACGACGGGCACGAAGCCGGTGCGGTCGCCGAACACGATGCGCCTGACGCCACGCTCGGTGTCGGGTTGCAGCGTCGCCATCGCGCCGCTGGCCGCCGCCAGCAGCTTCTCGTACGGCACCGACTGGATCTCGTCGATGCGGGCCGCGGTGATGCCCAGGGCGGCGAGCGTCGCGGCCGCGACCTTCGCCCCCATCTCGGCGCCGCCGACGCGGTTGTTCGACGCGCTCTGCACGGCGGCACGGTGGAACAGCCCCCTGGCCGCCGGCATGGCCATCAGCGTGCTGACCTTCCCGCCGCCGCCCGACTGCCCGAAGATCGTCACGTTGCCAGGGTCGCCACCGAAACGCGCGACGTTGTCGCGCACCCACTCGAGCCCGAGCACGAGGTCGAGCATGCCGACGTTGCCGGCGCTCGCGTACTTGCTCCCGTAGGCCGCCAGGTGCAGATACCCCAGCACGTTGAGCCGATGATTCAGCGAGACGACCACCACGTCGCCACGGCGCGACAGGCGCTCGCCGTCGTAGGCCTTCAGTTCCTGGCTCGAACCGTTCGAGAAGCCGCCGCCGTGCAGCCACACCATCACCGGGCGCTTCCTGGCGTCGAGCCCGGGCGTCCACACGTTCGCGCGCAGGCAGTCTTCGCCCGGCTGCCCGTCGTCCCACTCGAACATGAACGCCTCTTCGTCGTTCTTCCAGCCGTCGCGCGGCCCATGCGGCGCAACGGGGCCGTAGTAGAGCGCGCTGCGCACGCCCGTCCACGGCGCAGGCTTCGTGGGCGGCATGAAACGCGCCCCTCCCGCCGTTGACGCCCCGTACGGAATGCCCTTGAACGTGTGGATGTCGCGATACCGCGCGCCGCGGACCTTGCCAGCCGTTGTCTCGACGACCGAGCCGCCGTCGGTGGCCACGATCAGCGCCCCGCCCGCTGGTGCGACCGGCGCCTGCGCCGCCGACGCGAACGCCGGCAGGCTCGCCGCCGCCGCGCCGACCAGCGCGGCCGCGCCCTTCAGGAGCCCGCGGCGATCGAGCCCCGTGCCCTGGTTCGTCGTGTCTGCGGCCGCGCGGGCCGTCGTGTCGCCGTGTTCGAACATCTCAATCGTCCCTTTGCGTCGTCGGGCAAGGTGGCGCGCGTCGTCTCGATGGCTCAGACGGTTGGTATCGTCGACCGCTCGGTGCGGTCGGGGTCGTTCCTGAGGGCGCAGGCGCGGTCGAAGACCATCACGGGCCCTGCCGACGGTTCAAACGCGGGCCATGCCGGAATGCCCGCGTGTGCAGGGCTGCCCGTTCGCGCGAACGCAATCCAGGCATCGCTCATCCGGCCCGCCAGCTCGATCGCCTCGGGCGTGCCGCCCGTCATCGCTGCGCAGCGTTCGGCGTTGTTGAAGACGAACGGCAACTCGGCACAGTGGAACGCGCGAGGACGGCCATCGAGGATGGGCGTCTGCCACGTGAACCAGTAGAGAAACGCCGGTGCCCCACCCTGCGCGTGCTTCCGCGTGGCCTGCGCGATGGCGTTGAGCCGCTGCGTGGCGCCCGCGATGCGCGAATACACGTCGGGCGGACGCGCACCCGGCATCGCACGCATGTACGCCTCGAGCACCCTCGTCGCCTGGTCGCCAAACGCCGCGGTGGCGCGCGTGCGCAGGTCCTGCCCGGTGATCGCCTCGATGCCCGCGTTCTGGATCTCGTTGGCGAATTCGTTGAGCGTGGATCCGATCAGCATCGGCACCTGCGCCGAGACCGCCGGCGCCGCCGGATCGAACGGGTGCTGCGGCAGGTGCACGCCATCGACGACCGCGGCGAGGCCGTTGCGGTCGCTCACCGCGAAGCGCTGGAGCGTGCCGGTGCCGCCGGCCCCGCCCGTCGCCAGCGTGCGCTGGGCGGCCTGCGCGGCGGCCAGCAGCCGCGCGTGCGGCATCGTGTGCAACTGTTCGACCTGTGCGGCGCTCACGCCGAGTTCGGCGAGCGTCTGCGCCGCCAGCCGCGTCGAGTACGTCCTGGGCACCATCCGCAGCCCGGAGCCGCTCTGCACGGCCGCACGGTGGAACAGCCCCTGCGCGGCCGGCATGGCGAGCAGCGCGCTGACCTTGGCCCCGCCACCCGACTGCCCGAAGATCGTGACCTTGCCGGGATCGCCGCCGAAGCTGGCGATGTTGTCGCGCACCCAGCCGAGCGCCGCGACGAGATCGAGCATGCCCGCGTTGGCCGACGACGCGTAGCGTTCGCCGTAGGCGCTCAGGTCGAGATACCCGAGGACGTTGAGGCGGTGGTTCAGGGTCACGACGACGACGTCGCCGCGGCGGCTGATATTCTCGCCGTGATACGACTTGAGCTCCTGCCCGGAACCGGCAAGGAACTGTCCGCCGTGAATCCACACCATCACGGGGCGCTTCGCGTTGTCGAGCCCGGGCGTCCAGACGTTGACGCGCAGGCAGTCTTCGCCTGGCTGGCCGTCGTCCCATTCGAAGACGAACGCTTCCTCGTCGCGCTGCCACCCGCCGCGGGCCCCCTGCGGGCAGGTCGGGCCGTACCAGAGCGAGCTGCGAACGCCCGCCCATGGCGTCGGGCTCGAGGGCGGCATGAAGCGCGCCGGCCCGGCCGGGCTGGCGGCGTAGGGAATGCCCTTGAACGTGACGATGCCGCCGCTGGTGAATCCCCGCACCTTGCCGGCCGTTGTCTCGGCGATGGCGCCGCGATCCGAGGCGGCGACGACCCGCGAGGTCGACGGCGTCGACGGCTGGGGCCTGGCCTGCGCCAGCACCTGGGCGCCCGCGCTGGCGACCGCGGCTCCGGCCACCGCCGCCGCGCCGGCGAGGACGTCGCGACGGCTCAGGCCTGCACGCGCCCCGCCCCTGGCAGCATCACTGTCGCTGGACATGTCCACTCCCATCGAATCGCAAGGCCCACGCGCCATGCGCGGGGCAACGGAGAGCAAGAACGAACGAGTCGCACGCGGTACGGTGCCGCGCCCGGGTGCCGGGCGCCACGGCCCGGTGAACCACCGGACGCTGGCCTGACCGCCGAGGCTGATGGGGATCGATTCCCTCAGCACATGGCCACGGTTTACACGCATCGCCGGGCTGCCGGTGAGTCGTTTGTTACGAGCCGGACGCTGGTGTCACGAGGCGGTCGCCTTCCTGCCCCCCGGCGCGCTACCCTTCTGCGCGGCGGTCACGGGCGTGCCCGCAGGAGGGGCGCGCTCCGTCGCGCCGGAACAGGGGGATCGTCCCGATGGAACGTTCGATCGTCGATGAGCTCCCGTCGGTGCGCGCCGACGCGATTCGGCGCGATGCAGAGGCGCGAGACGCCCGACAGGGCACGCGCAGGCGGCTCCCACGCTGGCTGCTGGGGTTCGGCTTCTGGACGTTGATCGTCCTCGCGTATTCGACGCGGCAGGAGCTGCGCTTCGGACCGTACGAGTGGATGCCGATCTCGTGGTTCGAGGCCTTCAAGGCGGCGGTGGCGCAGTGGTACTCGTGGGGCATCCTGTCGATCGCCATCTACTGGGTGAACCGGACGCTGCCGTTCGCGCCCAACGCGCTGCTCAGCCGGCTGGCGGTGCACATCCCGCTGAGCATCGTCTTCACGGTCGCGTACAGCTACATCGACTACGGTGCCACGCACCTGCTCGACGCGCCCAGCGACCGGAACTGGGTGGGGCCGACCCTGTTCGACACCATGGCGAGGGTGACGTACCGCCTGGGGACGTTCGTCTACTGGGCCATCGCGATGGTGTGCATCGCGCTCGACTACCAGGCCGACGTGAAAGACCGCGAAGTGCGGGCGGCCGAACTCGAGCGGCTGCTCTCTGAGGCGCGGCTCGAGACGCTGCGCACGCAGCTCGATCCGCACTTCCTGTTCAACACGCTCAACTCGATCTCGGCCTACGTCGAGAGCGCGCCGCGCGAGGCACGCCTGATGCTCGAGCGGCTCGGCGATCTGCTTCGCCGCTCGATGGAGCACGCCTCGGAGCAGGAGATCTCGCTCGAGCGCGAGCTGGCCTTCGTCGATCTCTACATCCAGCTGCAGCTCGTGCGGTTCTCAGACCGGCTCGACGTGCGCGTCCGCGTGGATCCCGACGTGACGGCGGCGGCCGTCCCGACCTTCATCCTGCAGCCGCTCATCGAGAACGCCATCCGCCACGGCATCGCAAAGCTCACGACGCCGGGCATGATCGAACTGGCCGCCTGGCGGAGTGGCGATCGGCTGCACCTGCGCGTACGCGACAACGGCCCGGGGCTGCCGCCGGGATGGCGGCTCGACCAGCACGTCGGCGTGGGACTGGGCAACACGCGGGCCCGGCTCACACACCTCTACGGTCCTGACGACTTCTCGCTCGACGTCAGCCGAGACGACGAGCGCGGCACGTGCGTCGACGTGACGCTACCCTATCGGCCGCTGTGAGCGGAAGGACCGGCAGCATGGCCAGCATCAGGACGATCGTGGTGGACGACGAGAAGCCGGCGCGCATGCGCCTGCTCGAGTTGCTGCAGCGCGAGACCGAGATCGAGGTCGTGGCCACGGCGTCTGACGGCAACGACGCGGTCGCGCAGATTCGCGCCACCAGGCCCGACCTCCTGTTCCTCGACGTCCAGATGCCTGGCCTCGACGGGTTCGGCGTCCTGCAGCAGCTCGCGCACGACGAGATGCCGGTCACGATCTTCGTGACGGCGTACGACAAGTACGCGATCCAGGCGTTCGATGCGCACGCGATCGACTACCTGCTCAAGCCATTCAGCGACCAGCGTTTCGAAGCGGCCGTGGAACGCGCGCGCCGGTACCTCGGCACGCCAGAGGCCCGCGAGCGGGCCGACGAGCTGGCCGCGGCCACCCAGGAGCGGCGCAGCGTCAACGCACGATCGGGGTTCCTCGAACGTCTCGTGCTCAAGTCGAACGGCTCGGTGACGTTCCTCAGCGTCGAAGACGTCGACTGGGTCGAAGCCGCCGGCGTCTACGTGAACCTGCACGTGGGGCCCAAGGTGCACCTGTACCGGTCGAGCGTGACGCAGCTGTTGCAGCGCCTCGACCAGCGCCAGTTCGTGCGCATCCACCGGTCGGCGGCCGTCAACGTCGCAAAGATCCGCGAACTTCGCACGCGATCGCACGGCGACTTCACGGTCATCCTCAAGAACGGCGGCGAACTCGCCATGAGCCGTGGGTACCGCGCCAACCTCGAGTCCTGGCTGAAACAGCCGCTCTAGCCCTTTTGTTACGAGACGGACACCGGCGTCACGAACGGCCCCGACGCAACGTCGTGACGCGATAACCTGCATCGCGTCTGCGGCGCGTGCGCGCGCGAGGTGCGTCGCCGCCCGCCGCCTCGACCACACAGGGAGTTCGCAATGCGGGTTCTTGCTTCTGCACTTGTCGGCCTCTGCCTCGTCGCGGGATCCGCGTCCGCGCAGGCGCCCCGGCCAGGACCAACGCCGATCGTGTCGCCCGAGATCCTGCCCGACGGGCGTGTCACCTTCCGCCTGCTCGCGCCCGAGGCCACCAGCGTGTCGGTCACCGGCGACTGGCCGGGCGGCATCGAGAGCACGACCACGCCGATGGTGAAGGACGCCGCGGGCATCTGGTCGGCGACGATCGGCCCGCTGGCGCCGGAGTTCTGGATCTACACGTTCAGCGTCAACGGCGTGACCACGCTCGATCCCCGCAACGTCAACACGCGGCGCAACACGACCCGGATCGAGAACACGCTGCTCATCCCGGGCCCGGCGTCGTCCGACTACATGGTGAATGCGGTGCCGCACGGCACGGTGTCGTTGCAGTGGTACGCCTCGCCCACGGTCGACGCGACGCGGCGTGCTTACGTGTACACGCCGCCCGGCTACGAAAGCGGACGCGACCGCTACCCGGTGATGTACCTGCTGCACGGCGGCAGCGGTGACGAAGACGCGTGGTCGTCGTGCGGACGCGCCACGCAGATCCTCGACAACCTCATCGCGCAGGGCAAGGCCGCGCCGATGATCGTCGTCATGCCCAATGGCAACACCACACGCATCGCGTCGCCCGACCTGGTGCCGGCGCCACCGGCGCTACCGGCCAACCAGGATCCCGGCAGGTTCCGCAAGTTCCCCGAAAGCCTGGTCAACGACCTCGTCCCGTTCATCGACGCGCACTACCGCACGCGTGCGGATCGCGACCACCGCGCCATCGTCGGCCTCTCGGTCGGTGGCGCCCAGACGATGTACGCGGCGTTCAATCACCTCGACCTGTTCGCATG
>JAEUQQ010000481.1 GCA_016789685.1 Acidobacteriota bacterium
ACGCACAACCTCCGGAACGTCGACGTCACCATCCCGGCGCGGCGCCTGATCGTGGTCACGGGGGTGAGCGGCTCGGGCAAGTCGTCGCTCGCCTTCGACACGATCTACGCCGAAGGGCAGCGCCGCTACGTCGAGTCACTCTCGGCCTACGCCCGGCAGTTCCTCGAGCGGATGGAAAAGCCCGACGTCGATGCGATCGAGGGCATCTGTCCGGCGATCGCCATCCGCCAGAAGAACAGCATCCGCAATCCCCGGTCGACGGTCGGGACGACCACCGAGATCCACGACTACCTGCGGCTGCTCTACGCCCGGATCGGTCGGACGATCTGCCGGTCATGCGGTCTCGACGTGATCCGCGAAACGGCCGAGGTCGTGGCGACGCAGCTGGCGCGCCTCGCCGAGGGCACGCGCCTGCTGGTCGGCTACGAGATGCCGGTGATGTCGTCGGCCGCCTACGCGTTGATCGCCAGCGAGCCGGGAACGGGCGACGAGGAGGATGGCGCCGCGGAGTCGGCGTTGTTCGACGAAGCCATGAGCGCCAGGCGGCCCGCCGCGGGCGCCGGCAACGGCGGCCCCGGCCCCGGCGGCGCCGCTGGCAACGGCAACGGGGCCCGCGCCCCGATCACGGCCACGCTCGATGCCCTGCGCCGGAAGGGATTTGGCCGCCTGCTCATCGACGGCCGGGCCGTCTCGCTCGACGATGTCGACCCGGCCACGCTGGTGGGCCGCGCGACGCTCGAGGTGGTCGTCGATCGCATCCAGATCGGCCCCGAGGTGCAGGCGCGCCTCACCGACTCGGTCGAAATCGCCTACCAGGAGGGCGGCGGGGCCGCCTTTGCGCTGGCGCTCGGGGCCGACGGGGCCGCGCCGCTCCGCCACGTGTTCAGCGAGCGCTTCGAGTGCCGCACCTGCAGCATCCCGTACGAGCTGCCGCAGCCGCGCCTGTTCTCGTTCAACAACCCGTTTGGCGCGTGCCCGACCTGCCACGGCTTCGGCAACACGATCGAACTCGACCTCGACCTCGTCGTGCCCGACCCGGCCAAGTCGATCAACCAGGACGCCATCGAGCCGTTCACCAAGCCGCACTACCGCAGCCTGCTCGGGTCGCTCAAGAAAGCCGCGAAGAAGGCCGGCCTGCGCCTCGACGTGCCGTGGATGGACCTGACCGACGTTGAGCGCGCGTTCGTGGTCGACGGCGGCGCCGACTGGGAAGGTATCCGCGGGTTCTTCGACTGGCTCGAGCGGAAGAAGTACAAGGTGCACGTCCGCGTGTTCCTGAGCCGCTACCGCGGCTACACCACCTGCCCGGAGTGCAAGGGCGCCCGGCTGCGGCGCGAGGCGCGCGACGTGCACGTCGGCGGGCGCACGATCGACTTCGTGTGCCGGCAGACCGTGCGCGAGGCCCAGGACTTCTTCGCCGGCCTGGTGCTCAGCGAGCGCGAACAGATCGTGTCTGACAAGATCCTGCGCGAAATCAGGCGCCGCCTGCAGTTCCTGGTCGATGTCGGCCTCGAGTACCTGACGCTCGATCGCCTCTCGTCGACCCTGTCGGGCGGCGAATCGCAGCGCATCAACCTGGCCACGTCGCTCGGGTCGGCGCTGGTCGGGACGCTCTACGTGCTCGACGAGCCGTCGGTGGGGCTGCATCCCCGCGACAACCAGCGCCTGATCGCGATCCTCCGGCAGTTGCGCGACCAGGGCAACACCGTGCTGGTCGTCGAGCACGACACCGACATGATCACCGTGGCCGACCACATCATCGACCTCGGCGTCGGGGCCGGCGAACAGGGCGGCCGCGTCGTGTACGCCGGATCGCTGCCGGGGCTGGTCCACGAGCCGCGGTCGCTGACCGCCAAGTACCTGCGCGACGAGCTGGCCATCCCGGTGCCGGCGGTGCGGCGGCGCGTCACCGCGCAGCGGCTCGGGTTCTACGGCATCCGCGAGCGCAACCTCAAGAACATCGACGTCGAGGTCCCGATTGGCGTGCTGACCTGCATCACGGGCGTCAGCGGCTCCGGCAAGTCGACGCTGGTGCACGACGTGATCTACGCGGCGGTGAAGCGGGCGAAGGGCGAGTGGGACAAGAAGCTCGGCGTCTTCCGACGCATCGACGGGACGGAACTGGTGCGAGGCGTCGAGCTCGTCGACCAGACGCCGATCGGGCGCACGCCACGGTCGAACCCGGTGACGTACCTCAAGGCCTTCGACCCGATCCGCGAGTTGTTCGCCTCGACCAAGGACGCGCAGGCGCGGAGCCTGACGGCGTCGCACTTCTCGTTCAACGTGCCCGGCGGCCGCTGCGAGACGTGCGAGGGCGAGGGCCAGGTGCGCGTCGAGATGCAGTTCCTCGCCGACGTGTTCGTGCCGTGCGACGATTGCAGCGGCAAGCGGTTCAAGCCGGCGGTGCTCGAAGTGCGGTACAAGGGACGGAACATCGACGACGTGCTCGGGATGACCGTGCGCGAGGCGATCCAGTTCTTCACGGGCGTGCCCAAGATCCTCAGGCGTCTCGTGGTGCTCGACGAGATCGGCCTCGGCTACCTCAGGCTCGGGCAGTCGGCCACGACGCTGTCGGGCGGCGAGGCGCAGCGGATCAAGATCGCCTCGCACCTGACATCGCAGTCGGGAGAGCGTGTACTCTACATCCTCGACGAACCGACGACGGGGTTGCACTTCGACGACATCGCCAAGCTGCTCGCGGCGTTCCGCAAGCTGCTGGCGGCGGGGCACACGGTGCTGGTCATCGAGCACAACCTCGACGTCATCAAGACGGCCGACTGGGTGATCGACCTGGGGCCCGAGGGCGGCGCCGGCGGTGGCGAGGTCGTCGTGGCCGGGACGCCCGAACAGGTCGCCCAGGCGTCCAACTCGTACACGGGGCAGCACCTGGCCCGGGTCCTGGCCGCAGGCCGGACGCATGCATTCGCAGGAGGCGAATCGTGACGCAGGGATGGGGAAGGCGGGCGGCGACGCTCACGGTGATGATCGCGGTGATGGCCTCCCCAGCCGCCGCGCAACGTCCATACGACGAGGTCGTGCGCGACCTCAAGAGCACCGATCCCGATACCCGGGTGGCCGCGCTGCGCGTGCTGGGCGCGGCGAGCTATCCCGAGTCGATGGCGCCGATCGCGTCGCTGCTGACCGACCCGCTCGACGCCATCCAGTTCGAGACCATCAACACGCTGCTCGGGTTTGTGCTGGTCGACAAGGTGGCGACGAAGAAGCGCGTGGCGCTCGTGGTCGAGGTGCGCGACAAGACGTCGGCCCAGGCCGCGTTCGACATGGGGCCCTTCGTGCTGCTGCCGCGCCCCGTCGTCCCCGAGGTGGTGCACGGGCTCCAGGGCGCGATGCGCGACGACAATCCCCGCGTGCGGCTCGAGGCGACCTACGCGCTCGGCGTGCTCGCGCGCCCGCCCGTCGATGCGGCCGTGGCCGACATCCTCGGCGCCGCCCTGCGCGATCCCGAGGTCAAGATCCGGATCGCTGCCGCGCGCGTGGCCGGTGGCCTGCGCGCGATCGCCGCCGGCGAGGCCCTCATCGAGGCCGTCAACGACAAGAACCCCGAGGTCAAGGTCGCGGCGCTGCGCGCCATCGGCGACGTCAAGGATCTGCGGGCCCTGCAGGCCCTGCGCGAGCAGTACGAGTTCTACCAGAAGGGGCCCATCGCCGAGGCCGCGTTCGATGCGCTCGCGCGCATCGGGCACGAGTCGTCGGTGCCGGTCTTCCAGGCGCAGCTGACCAGCAAGCACACGCTGATGCGCCGGTGGGCGGCCGAAGGCCTCGGCCGCAGCGGCTCCGCGGCGCTGTCGCTGCCGACGCTCGATGATGGTGTCGCGAAAGAGAAGGACCAGGCCACGCGCCTGGCGTTTGCGTTCGCGCTGCAGAGCGTGGGACGTCCGCAACTGCCGTTGCTCGTCGAGGGCCTGCGCAACGAGCAAACCGAGGCCCAGGCCATGGCCTACCTCGTCGAACTCGGCCAGCCGGTGGCCCGGCCGCTCGGTGCTTCGCTGGCCGACCCCGACGCGAAGCAACGCGCGCGCGTGGCCATGACGCTGGGCCTGATCGGCGGGCAAGACGCCATCGCCGCCCTCGATCGCGCCAAGCAGGACGCCGACACCGACACGGCGCGGGCCATCGAACGCGCCCTCGCCCGCGCCCGCATGCGGTGAGCTCCCGCCGAGTCGAAGGGCCCGCCCTGAGCGAGCCGCACCTGGCACGGCGGGTCGAAGGGCCCGCCCTGAGCGAGCCGCACATGGCACGGCGAGTCGAAGGGCCCGCCCTGAGCGAGCCGCACCTGGCACGGCGAGTCGAAGGGCCTGCCCTGAGCGAGCCGCACATGGCACGGCGAGTCGAAGGGTGACCTCCGGTTTCTACGCGCGACCGACGCTCGAGGTCGCGCGCGATCTCATCGGCAAGGTCCTCGAGCACGAGACGCCAGGCGGCCTCGCCAGTGGCATCATCGTCGAGGCCGAGGCGTACATCGGCGAGGACGATCCTGCCTGCCACGCGGCCGCCGGCCTCACCGCCCGCACGGCGCCCCTGTACGGGCCGCCCGGCTGCGCCTACGTCTACTTCAACTACGGGATGCACTTCCTGGTCAATGCCGTCACCGGGCGCGAGGGATTCCCGGCCGCGTGCCTGATCCGCGCCCTCGAGCCGCTCGACGGCATCGCGTTGATGCACGACCGGCGCGGCCGCGGGCGGGCGTCTGCGGTGCACCACGACCACGAACTCTGCCGCGGGCCCGCGAATCTGACGCGCGCGCTTGGCATCGACCTCGGCCAGAATCGTGTGTCGCTCGCGACGTCGGCGCTGCGCATCGTCGATCGCGGGATGGTGCGCGCCCCGGTCGCCTGGTCGCCACGGATCGGCATCCGCGTCGGCCTCGACCGCCCCTGGCGGGTCTACGTGGTCGGGAACCGCTGCGTGTCGGCGGCGAGACCGCTCAGCGGCGTCGCCGCCCCTGCTGCTGGGCCTGGGCCTTCTCGACCGGCACGGTGAGCGTCACCGTCCGGCCGTCGCGCATCACCTTGAGGGCGACGCTGCTGCCGATCGGTGTGTCGGCCAGCTGGCGCTGGAACGTCGACGGGTCGTCGGTCTCCACGTTGTTGAGGGCGACGATGACGTCGCCGGGCCTGAGGCCAGCCTCGTAACCCGACGCGGCACGGCTGATCTCCCAGACCAGCAGGCCCTTCGTGTTCCGCAGGTTGATCTCTTCGGCCAGCTGCGGGTTCATCGGCACCAGGCGCATGGCGCCCATCGAGCCGCGGCGGACTTCACCGTACTTGACGAGGTCGTCGAACACCCGCCGCACCAGGTTGCTGGGCACGGCGAACCCGATGCCCTGGTAGCCGCCGCTCTGCGAGAAGATGGCCGTGTTGATCCCGATCAGCTCGCCCCGCGTGTTGATCAACGCGCCGCCCGAGTTGCCGGGGTTGATGGCCGCGTCGGTCTGGATGAAGTCTTCGTAGTCGGCCACGTTGATGTTGGTGCGTCCGAGAGCCGAGACGATGCCGAGCGTGACCGTCGAGCTGAGCTGGTAGGGATTGCCGATGGCCAGGACCCACTCGGCGACGCGCAGGTGCGATGAGTCGCCCCAGGGGATGGTCGGCAGGCTGCGTCCGTCGATCTTGAGCACGGCGAGGTCGGTCGCACGATCCACGGCGATGAGCTTGGCCGGCCGCTCGCGGCGGTCGGCGAGGATCACCGTGATCTCCTGCATCTGCGCATCGACCACGTGGTTGTTCGTCAGGATGTAGCCATCGGGCGTGACGAGCACCCCCGAGCCGGTGCTCTGGCCGCGCCGGTAGCCGTACATCGAGTCGTCACCGCCGAAGAAGCCGGCAAACGGGTCGAACGTGCGCTGCATCTGGACGGCCGAGATGTTGACGACCGCTCCCACCGTCCGGGCCGCCACATCGGCGAAGTCGGGCGTCGTGGCGAGGCCGATCGGGCCGCGCGCGGCCGGTGGACCCTGG
>JAEUQQ010000487.1 GCA_016789685.1 Acidobacteriota bacterium
GGTGCCAGCCGGCCCACCGGTGGACTGGGCCCGCGTGCTGACCAGGGTGAAAACCAACGCGCCGGCGCCCGCGAGGCTGAGGGCGGCGACGGTGCGGGCAGGTGTCATGAGCATCTCCATCTCCTCGTCCGTCTGCGGCCTGCCGACGTGCGCGGGTGAGCCCTGATGGTGCAACGAACGGTCGCGCGAGTCAAAATCCGCCCCTCGACCGCCGGGCGGCCCTGCCAGGGGCGTCGGCCGGATTCTGGCCGGTATTCGGCGGAACGCGGTGATTCCGTCAACACCAGTGGGCCGAACTCGCACGGCGACGACGGCGGGAGCCGGACGTCGGCCGAGGTGTGGCGGGCCGGCTCGGCCTGTGCGGGTGCCCGGACATGGGGCGACGGAGTACACTTCGTCGCGTGAAGGGGTTCATCCAGGGGCTCGCGCGGGGGCGTCCGGTGCTGGTGGCCGGTGGCATCCTGCTCACGTCGGTGGTGGCCTGGTCGCTGGCCCTGGCCGGCGCCTGGTTCACCTGGGACGTCACCATGCGCCTGCCGGGGCGCGACGCCATCTCGGGGATCGGCGACATGGCGCAGGCCACGACGATCTTCGACCGGCGCGGCGAACCGATCTTCACCATCTTCAAGGAACAGCGGATCGAGTTCCCGGTCGAGAAGCTGGCGCCGATCCTCAAGCAGGCGGTGGTCGCCATCGAAGACCAGCGCTTCTACGAGCACCGGGGCGTCGACGTGGTGCGCGTCGCCGGGGCGATGCTGGCCAACCTGCAGAGCGGCCGCCGGTCACAGGGCGGCAGCACCATCACGCAGCAGCTCGCGCGTCAGAGCTTCCTGACCCGCGACAAGACCTACCGCCGCAAGCTCAAGGAGGTCCTGCTCGCGGCGCAGATCGAGCACTCGTTCACCAAGGACGAGATCCTCGGGCTGTACCTCAACAAGGTCTACTTCGGCGACGGGTTCCACGGTATCGAGGCCGCCGCGCGGGGCTACTTCGGCAAGTCGGCCTCCGAGGTCTCGCTCGACGAGGCCGCCATGCTGGCCGGGCTCATCCAGTCGCCGTCCAACTACATGCCGACCGAGCATCCGCAGCGGGCGCTTGCGCGGCGCGGCACGGTGCTCGCGGCCATGCGCTCGTCGGGCGTCATCGACGACGCGGCCTTTGCGGCGGCCAAGGACGCGCCGCTGGTGCTCAGGAACGGCCTGCAGCGCGACGAGGATTTTGGCCTCTACTACAAGGAGCAGGTCCGCCGCGAACTGGTCGACCGTTTCGGCTGGGACCGTGTCTCGCAGGGCGGCCTGCGCGTGTTCGCGGCCATCGACGCCGACGTCCAGCGCGAGGTCGAGCGCAGCATCGAGCAGGAGTTGGCCCGGATCGAGGCGCGGCGGGGGTTCCCGCACGCGACGCGGGCCGCGCTTGGTCCGCCAGCCAGGGATCAGGCACCCGACTACCTGCAGGCCTCGGCCGTGGTCATCGACCCGACGTCGGGCCAGGTGCTCGCGCTCGCGGGCGGCCGCGATTTCAAGGAGAGCCGCTTCAACCGCGCCTTCCAGGCCAGGCGGCAGCCCGGCTCGGCCTTCAAGCCCATCGTCTACGCGCAGGCGATGGAAGAAGGGCTGTCGCCGGCGACGGTGCTCACAGGGCTCGACGACGCGATCCTGACGCCCGACGGCACGTGGATGCCCGAAGACGAGCACTCGTCGGCCACCAGCATGACCCTGCGCACCGCGCTGCGCACGTCGAGCAACCGGGCGGCGGTCAAGCTCATTCGCGACGTCGGCATCGAGCGCACCATCGAACTCGTCAAGCGCATGCGCCTCGGCGATCTGCCGGCCGTGCCGTCCATCGCGCTCGGCGCCGGCGAGGTGACGCTGGCATCGCTGACGTCCGCGTACGCCGCGTTTGCCAACGGCGGGTTCGTGCGTTCGCCGGTGCTCGTCATGCGGGTCGAAGATGCCGACGGCCAGGTCCTCTTCCAGGATGAGGGCGCGCCCCAGCGTGCGATCAGCGAGACCACCTCGTTCCTCGTTGCCAGCATGCTGGCCGACGTGATCAACAGCGGCACGGGCTACCGCGCGCGGGCCAGCGGCTTCGTCCTGCCCGCCGGCGGGAAGACGGGGACGACCAACGACTACCACGACGTGTGGTTCGTGGGATTCACGCCGCACGTGGTGACGGGCGTGTGGATTGGGTTCGACCAGCCGCGGCCGATCATGCCCAACGGCTATGCCGGCGACGTGGCGGTGCCGCTCTGGGCGGCCATCATGAAGCGCGCGACGGCTGCGGCCAGGCCCGAGTGGGTGCCGCGTCCCGAGGGGCTCGTCGCCATCGAGGTGTGCCGCCTGTCGGGCAAGCGTCCGAACGAGGGCTGCGCGCACGTCGAGGTGGCCGACGACGAGGGCAACGTGACCGTCAGGTCGATGGTCTACACCGAGTACTTTGCCCGCGGGAAGCAACCCGAGGAGATCTGCCCGCTGCACGACGGGACGTCGTTCTTCGAGAAGCTCGCCGGGGGCTTCGGCAACGACGGCGCGCCGCCCGTGGTGGCCCGCGAGGCCGGACTGCCGACCGTGCTGATGCCGCCCCTGCCGGTCGATGTGGCGCCCCCGGCCGAGGCACCTGCGCGCGTGGAGCCCGTGGCCGAACCGTCGGCGGAGGCCCCGAAGAAGCGCGGCTTCTGGTCGAAGGTGTTCGGCCGGGGCAAGGACGACGACAAGAAGAAGCCGCCCCAGAAACCCCCGGAATAGCCCAGGCCCGCCCTGAGCGAGCGCCGCAAGCCGCCCGCGAGCCGAAGGACCCGCCCTGAGCGAGCGCCCAGCGAGGCGCCCGCGAGCCGAAGGACCCGCCCTGAGCGAGCGCCGCAAGCCGCCCGCGAGTCGAAGGGCCCGCCCGGAGCGAGCGTCCAGCGAAGCCATCCGCGAGCCGAAGGGTGGTAGGATCCACGAGATTCCGGTCATGCCACTTGCCGACTGCATCGGTCATCGACAGGCGCTGGCGTTGCTGACGCGCGCGGCATCGCGCGCCGCGCTCCCGCCGACCCTGCTGTTTGCGGGGCCTCCGGGCGTCGGGAAGTTCACGGTGGCCGCCGCGCTGGCCCAGGCGCTCAATTGCGAGGCGCCGGTCGAGGGGGCCGCCCCGATCCACGTCGACGCGTGCGGGCAGTGCCGCAGCTGCAAGCGGTTTTCGCGGGTCCTCGAGCAGATGCGCGGGGGGACCGACGTGGCGCTCGACTGTTTCGTGCGCATCGTGCCCGACGACAAGGCCTCGATCAAGGTCGACGTGATTCGTGGCCTCCTGGCGCGCACGGCGTTCAGGCCGTTTGACGGCAAGCGGCGCGTGGCCGTCATCGACGAGGCCGATGCGCTCGAGGTGGCGTCGCAGAACGCCCTGCTCAAGGCCCTCGAGGAACCGCCTGCCGCCACGGTGTTCGTGCTCGTGACCTCGCGGCCCGACAGCCTGCTCGAAACGGTGCGGTCGAGGTGCCCGAGGGTGCGGTTCGGACCCCTGTCGCCCGATATGGTGACCGAGGTGCTCGTGCGCGACCACGGCATGGACCGCGCGCGCGCGGTCGCGGTGGCGGCCGTCTCGGGCGGGAGCGTGGGCGAGGCGCTGGCGCGCGAAGCCGGTGCGTTTACGGCCGATCGCGATGCCGCCCTCGACGTGCTCGACGCGCTCGCGCAGGCCCGGGCACCCTCGGCGCGGCTCCAGGCCATGCAGGGCCTGATGCGGCGGACGGGCGGACGTGGGAAGAAGGGCGAGGCGACGTTGTCGCGGCAGGCGTTCGCGACGCGTCTCGATGCCCTGAAAGGCGTCGTGCGCGACGCCAGTGCGACGGCGGTCGAGGCCGATCCCCGCGGGGTGGGCAACGCCGACGTCGCTGACCGAGTCGCACGGCTGGCGGCGGCGTTCGAGATGCCGCGGCTGGTCCGTGCGTTCACCGCGATCGATCGCGCACAGGGCGCGCTCGATCGCAACGCGCAGCCCAAGGTGGTTGCCGACTGGCTCGCCCTGCAGCTCTGAGCCCGTCGCGTCGCCCGGGACGCGTATACATCGTGCGCGGTCGACATGCATGAAACGAGTCGTCCGTATGTCAGCGTGAAGTTCACGCGCGTCGGACGTATCCATAGCTACCTGCTGGCCGACCAGGCCATCGCGTCGCTGACCATCGGCGAGCACGTCGTCGTATGCGATGGCGCGAGCAGCTATGCGCACGCAGTGGTCGTCCACTCGGTGCCCCAGCTGCGCGAGCGGCGGCAGCCGGCCTGCGACAGCGCCCGGACGGTCGTCCGCCGTGCCTCGACCGACGATGAGAAGGATCGCGAGCGGATTGCCGATCGCGAACGCCACGCCCACCAGTTCTGCCTGATGAAGATCCGCGAGCGCGGGCTGCAGATGAAGCTCACGCGCGTCGAACAGCTCGCCGACCGGTCGAAGCTGCTCTTCTACTTCACGGCCGAGGGCCGCGTCGATTTCCGCGAACTCGTGCGCGACCTGGCGTCGGAATTCCACATGCGGATCGAGCTGCGGCAGATCGGCGTCCGCGACGAGGCGCGGATGCTGGGCGGCTACGGCCCCTGCGGGCGCGCGCTGTGCTGCACGACCTTTCTCGACACGTTCGAGCCCGTCTCGATCAAGATGGCCAAGCAGCAGCACCTGAGCCTCAACCCGTCGAAGCTGTCGGGCGTGTGTGGCCGCCTCAAGTGCTGCCTGCGGTTCGAATTGCCCAATGCCAGGGGCGAGACGCACGCGGGTTGCGCGCACGAATCGTCGTGCAGCGGCGGATGCGCGGGCGACGGCGGGTGCGCGACCGGTGGCGGCGGCTGCGGGTCGTGCGCGTCGCGGTGACGGCAGGCCGCCGGTGACACCCCTCCCACGCATCGGCATCACCGTCGGCGACCCGGCGGGGATCGGCCCCGAGATCGTCGAACGGGCGCTCGTCGATCCACGCGTGCTCGAGGTCTGCGTGCCCATCCGCTACGGCGCCACGCTCGACGAAGCGCGCGCGCGCGTGGCCGTCGGGCAGGTCTCGGCCGAGGCGGGCCAGATGGCCTACGACGCGATCTGCGCCGCCGTGGCCGATGCGCGGGCCGGGCGCATCGCCGCCATCACCACGGCGCCGATCAACAAGGATGCGTTCGCCACCGCCGGCCTGCCGTGGCCGGGGCACACCGAGTTGCTGGCGCACCTGTGCGGCGTGCCCAGGGTCGCCATGATGTTCGACAGCGAGCGGTTGCGCGTCGTGCTGGCGACGATTCACGTCGCGCTGGCCGACGTGCCGCGGCTGCTGACGGCCGAGCGGCTCCGCGGCATCCTCGACCTGACCCACCTGTCGCTGCCGCACTTCGGCATCCGCCGGCCGCGCATCGCGCTGGCCGGCCTCAACCCGCACGCGGGCGAACACGGGCTGTTCGGGCGCGAAGAGATCGAGACGCTCATCCCCGTCGTCGAAGCGGCCCGTGCCGACGGCATCGACGTGACCGGGCCCATCCCCGGCGACACCGTGTTCGTGCGGGCCGCGCGGGGCGAGTTCGACGTCGTCGTGGCGTGCTACCACGACCAGGGGCTGATCCCGGTCAAGCTGGTGTCGTTTGGCGAGTCGGTGAACGTGACGCTGGGGCTGCCGATCATCCGCACGTCGGTCGACCACGGGACGGCGTTCGACATCGCGGGCCGTGGGACGGCCGATCACGGCAGCCTGGTCGTGGCGATCAAGTTGGCGGCGCGCCTGGTGCGCGGACGTGCGACCATGGAAGGCTGACCATGGCCGAGAAGACGACGACCGACCGCGCCAACGCGCTGATTGCCGACAACCGGAAGGCTGGGCACGACTTCCACATCCTCGACACACTCGAGGCGGGGGTGGCGCTGACGGGGTTCGAGGTGAAGTCGATCCGCGAGGGGCGCGTGAACCTGCGCGACAGCTACGCGCGGATCGAGAACGGCGAGGTGTGGCTGATGAACGTCGACATCAGCGCCTACAGCCACCTCGGGTACGCGGTGCACGAGTCGAAGCGCAAGCGGAAGCTGCTGCTGCACCGCGAGCAGATCCGGAAGCTGATCGGGAAGGTCGCCGAGCGCGGCTTCACGCTGGTGGCGACCCGGATGTACTTCAAGAACGGCCGCGTGAAGGTGGCCATTGCGCTGGCCAAGGGCAAGAACGCGCCCGACAAGCGCGAGACCGTGCGCCGCCGCGACGCCGATCGCGAGACCCGCGCCGCCGTGAAAGCCCACCGCACCACCCGGTGACCCCTACGACAGCAGGCGCTCGTAGGCAGACAGCACGGCGTCCCAGGTGAACGTCTCGGCGTGACGCCGGCGGGCACCATCGCGCAGCGCCGCACGCAACCCCGCATCGTCAACCACCGTGCGCAACGCGTGGCCGCAGCCCTCCACTTCGCTGAAATACACCGCCCCGTCGCCCGCCACCCAGCGGTTGAAGACGTTGTCGTGCGCCACGGTCGCCGACGCCGCGCCCAGGGCCTCGACCAGCGACGGATTCGTGCCGCCCACCGTGTGCCCGTGCACGTAGACCCGCGCGTGCGCGCGCAGGGCCTGCACGACCGCCGTGTCGTAGAGGGCGCCGGGGAACCTGACCATCGCTCCTGCCGCCGCCTGCACCGCGCGGTGATACGGATGTGACGGGTCGTAGTGCCCCAGCACCACCAGGGGAAGCTCCGGCACGTTGCGCGACCACGCCTCGACGATCTCGCGGATGGAGTTCTCTGGCTCCGGCCTCGCGATCACCAGGCCGAAACGATCCGCCTCGACGCCCAGCGCGGCCAGCGGTGATGGATCCGCATCACCCACGGCATCGGCGCCATACGGGATCATCGTCACGGGCGCACGCAGCGGCCGCTGTTCCAGCATCCTCGCGATCTCGGGATGATCGGCGACCATGTGCGTCGCGAGCGCCGACGCGCACCAGCTGTTCGCGTAGAACCACGCCTGGATGGGCGGCGACCACTTCGCGCGCCGCCACTCGATTCCGTCCATGTTGACGATGTGACGCACGCCGGCGAGCCGATGCCGCAGGAAGAACACTGCCGTGTTGAATCCGAGCGTCAGCAGCGTGCCGCCCTCGCGGATGGCCTGCGTCGCCGAAAGCCAGTCGAAGGCGATCGACCCCCGGGCGCCCTCGTCAGACACGGGAACATCGACGAGGCGCACCCCGCGCCACTCGCGCTCGCCCCCGGCCTCGCCTCCCGCTCGCTGGCAGTAGACGGTGACACGCCTGCCACGCGAGGCGAGGAACGGCGCCAGCCGCTCGGCAAAGGCCTCGAAGCCGCCGTGGGCGTTTGGGATGCCGCGCGTGCCGAGGATATGAAGCTGTGATCTACCGGCGTCGGACACGCCGCAATCTTACTTGGCGCCGCGGCCGAGGAGCACGGCAGGGATGGTCTTGAGGGCGATCTTCAGGTCGAGCCACAACGACCAGTTGTCGATGTACTCGAGGTCGAGCCGCATCCACTCGGCAAACGTCAGGTCGCTGCGCCCGCTGATCTGCCAGAGGCACGTCAGGCCGGGCGGCATCGACAGCCGGCGGCGCTGCCAGGGCTCGTATTCGCGCACCTCGTCGAGCACCGCGGGGCGCGGGCCGACGAAGCTCATGTCGCCGCGCAGGATGTTCCACAGCTGCGGCAACTCGTCGAGGCTCGTGCGCCGCAGGAAGTGCCCCAGCCGGTTCACGATGCGCGGGTCGTTGGTCATCTTGAACACCGGCCCGTCCATCTCGTTGAACTCGGCCAGCGCCGGCTTGAGCGCTTCGGCATCCTCGCGCATCGTCCGGAACTTGAGGAAGACGAACGGCCGCCCGTGCAGGCCGCAGCGGATCTGCCTGAACAGGACGACACCCGGCGAACTCCACTTGATCGCCAGCGCGATCAGCGCGAACAGCGGGCTGAGTGCCACCAGCAGCAGCGCCGACACCACCACGTCGACGATGCGCCTGACGAAGAGCAGCACCTCGTCGCGCGGCTTCGTGCCCATCGTCAGGAGCGACAGGCCCCCGAACTCGTCGAAGTTCAGGTGCGGCAGGTGTGTCGGCAGGAAGTTGACGACCAGCCGCGTGACGATGCCCAGCTGTTCGAGGTGGAGCAGCACCGACTCGATGCGGCGCAGGTCGTCGGTGCGGTCGCTCGCCGGCGCGATGAGCACCTCGTCGATGATTTCGCCGTTGGCGACGGCACGCGGGATGTCGTCGTACGTGCCGAGCACGCGGTGGCCGAGCGACGGGTCGTCGGTCCAGGAGCCGTCGGTCGCCAGCGCGATGACGTCGAGACCCCAGTCGCGATGATCGTCAACGGTGGCGGCCACCTTCTGCACCGCGCGATACCCGCCGGCGACGACGATGCGGCGGCGGATGGTCGAGTCGAGGACGAGCCCGCGCACGACGCCGCGGAAGGCCTCGATGCTGATCGCGTTGAGAAAGAGGAACAGCAGGATGACGGGCCGGCTGACGTAGTCGAGCTTGGCCGCGAAGATGATGCCGAACAGCAGCAGCGCCGCGATGGTCAGGGCGCGCGCCAGCCGCGAGATCTCGGTGCGCAGCGTGCGGGCCGCCCGCGAGCCGTACATGCCGCTGGCGTGGAACACGACCAGCCACAGTGGAATGACGAGCGCCAGCAGGGGCAGGTAGTCGGTGAAGGGGAAGAGCGGGCCGAACGGCTCGGCGAGCGACGTGAGTCGCTCCCGGATCAGATATGCCCCGGCGAATGCGGCCGCGGTGGCGACAGCATCGGCGATGACATACGCGACGGTGACGAGTCGGGCTCGTTCGGAAATCACGAGAGAATCACAGCCCGGGGAGCGGGCCCATTGTATCCCACGGCGGCCTCAGGGACTCCCACTGACGTCTTTTCGGTCACTCAGGGCCGTTCTGTAAGGCGGGGTCACATCTTTCTTCATCACATTTCGCATGCTCTGGCACCGTGCCGGCGGCCGGCAGGGGTAGGCCGCGACGCCCGCCTCGACCGTCGGGGCCAGGGTCGGTCTCACGCCCGGCTATCCCGACGCCAGGTGGTCGTCGAGTTCGTCCCACTCGTGCTCGTTCCACCAGGCGCGTTCGAGCCCTTCGCAGTTGTCGACAAAGGCGGGGCACATGACGCAGCCGTCGCCGCGCAGGATGGCGGGTTCGTGCACGGGCGGGTACCGCTCCAGGAGGGCCCGTCCGTCGTCGCACGCGGCGGCCTCGTCGGCGTCGAGGTCGCGCGATGGCAGCTCGCGGACGCCATGCCGCGGCAGCCGGTGTTCGCACTCGGGCAGCAGCACCGAATTCTCGGCGTCGATGTGGTGCCACAGCTGCTCGGTGTAGTCGAGCGTCAGGGCCTCGGCCTCCGGGGCCACGGGGTCGCTGCCGACGATGGGCTCGAGCCGGTCGAGGATGCCGCCCATCCGTTGGTGGTCACCCAGCAGGGCCGCGATCGGGCCGCGGTCGCCGGGGATCTCGGCATCGCGCTGGAGCGAGACGAACAGCGTGTCTTCTTCGCGCCCATGATGGAAGCGGCCGGCGTAGAGGCGGAAGAACGCCATGAACCTGGCGCCATCCGCCGCGTCACCCTCGCCGCGCGTGCGCTGCCGGGCAAACGTCCTGAAGGCGCCCGCCACCTGCTCGATGAGGTCGTGCTCGGCCCGAAGCTGATCGATGAGTTCCATGCGCGGAACCCATCCTACCCGAACCACGCCTGCATCGATGCCTCGGTGGCGCGCCGGGTGGCCATGATGTGCCGGCGCTTCTGCCGTGTGCGCGGCCAGAGGCGCACGACGTCGAGCAGGCCGGGAATCGACGACCACTCGCGCAGCAGGACGTAGCCGACGACCTGGATGTCGCGCGCAAGCGACGGCAGGAGGAAGCGCAGGGCGTGTGGCCAGCTCTGGTTCTTGAGGCGGAGGAGGAAGCGGTTGCGCACCGACCAGCGGTTGATCTGCGCCGGGAGCGACGCGCGCCGTTCGGGGGTCACGCGGCGCCGGTGCACGGCCACGGCGGCCGACACGTAGCGGCAGCGCCATCCGCGCCACTGCGCGCGCCACGCGAGGTCGGCGTCTTCGCGGTAGGCAAAGAAGTCCTCGTCGAAGACCTCGCCGTCGATCGCGACATCGTCGAGCATCGCGCGGCGGTAGACGGCGGCGGCGCCCGAGGCGCCGAACACGTCGGCGTCGGCGTCGAACTGGCCCCGGTCGGGTTGGTCGGCGCCGCGATCGAGGTGGCGGATGGATCCGACCATGACGATGCCGGTCGAGTCGATCACGCTGGCGGGTTCACGCCGCACGAGCTTTCCGCTGGCGGCCCCGATCGTCGTATCGGCGTCGAGCGCGGTGACGACCGTGGCCACGAACCCTGGCGACAGTTCCACATCGGGGTTCAGGGCGATGTAGTAGGCGCCGCGGCTGCGGTGGATGAGGGTGTTGTGGGCGGCGCTGAAGCCCGTGTTGTGGTCGAAGCGGACGCGTTCGCTCGACAGGGTGAGGCCGCTGACGCGCGCCCAGGTGTCGTCGGTCGAGGCATTGTCGCCGACGAGGAGTTCGATGGCGGGCTGGTGCGTCTGCGCGCGTACCGCCGCGATGCACGCGGCGATGTCGCTGGCGCTGTTGAAGGTGACGATACCGATCGAGACGAGCGGGGCGTCGGGCACGGGGGCTCGACGGGGAGTTTATTGCAGCTTCACCGCCGTTGCATTCGTGCCGCCCGCCCAGAACGCCGAGCCGGGGCCGTTCCAGTACCTGGCACGCTCCACGACGATCTCGATGCCGTTGGTCGATTCGACGATGGCCGAGAACTCGTGGTCGGGGAGCTCGGCCACGTTGTCGGGGACGGCGATGTTGAAGCGGCTCGTCGGGCCTACGGTGTAGGTCTTGACGACCGGCGTCCCGGTCGGCCTCAGGAACGTCACCCGCAGTTCGGCGGCCTGCACCGAAGGATTGGCGACGAGGATGTACGTGGCGAATCCGCGGCCGCGTCCGCTGCGGCCTTCGGCGAGCGCCCACTTCACACCGGTCTCGGTGACGCCGAAGCTGTTGTGGGCCTCGGCCCAGGTCGAGAATCCGCCTGGCCAGTACATCGCGCGTTCGACGACGATCGGCACGCCGTTGGTCGACTCCACCTTGGTCGAGAACGGCGCGCTGCGCAGCACGTTGATGTCGCCGCTGACGACCGCGAGTTGACCGGGGGCCGCGCCCACGTTCAGGTACGCGCTTTCGGCGTCGAGCGTGAACCGTTTGGCCGCGCCCACCGTGGTCGTCGCCACGACGGGCGGCACCCCTGGGTCACCGATCAGGAACGTGAAGGTGATCTGGGCCTCCTGCACGCCTGGATTCCCGACGAGGATGTAGGTGTCGGCAAAATCTCCGGTGGAACCCTCGGCGAGGAACCACGTGGTCGACAACTCCGAAACGCCCGCCGATTCGTGCCCGGCGCCCCAGAAGAGGCCGCCGGCGTTGAAGTACATCGATCGCTCCGCGATGATCGGCACGTTCGATTCGACGCGAATCGCGAACGACTGGCCCTCGAGGGCTGGTGCGCCGTTCTCGAGCACCTGGATGGCCCACACGGTCTGCCGCGTGTTGGCAGGGACGCCCACGACATAGTCGATCGGCGTGCCCGTTTCGCGCAGGAATGTCACGGTGACGGTGGCGTCGGCCGTCGTCGCGTTCGCGAGCAGGACGAACGTGTCGAACGATCCCTGGAATCCTTCGCCGAAGTACCAGGTGCGGGCGGGCGCGGCAACCGCGCTGCCGGTATGTCCCGAGTAGTAGTCGTTGTTCCAGAACAGCGTGCGCTCGACCGCCAGCGGGGCGCCGGTCGTCGATTCGACGACGGTTGAGACCTCGCTGAACGGCGACGGATCCACGTCGACCTCGTACCGGATCGTCGAGCGCGACTGTGCCGCCAGCGTCGGTGTCTTCACGAGCACGGTGCCGTCCTTCTTCAGGAAGGTCGCCTTGATGGGCACGGCCGCGGTGTTGGGGTTGGCCATGGCAATGTCCATGTCGAAGAACGTGCCGGCGGCCCCTTCGGCGAGGAAGTAGAACCGCGGCAGCGCCAGCGTGCCGAGGTAGCTCGAGGTCGCCACGTACGCGGGTGTGGGCGAGTCGAATCCGTCGTTCTGGATGAGGCCGAAGTCGTTGGGGTTGTCGTTGCGCAGGCGGTAGATGAACGCCTTGTCGATCCACGGGCGCGCGGTGATCCCGCGCATGAACAGGTCGAGCCACGAGGCCTGCCGCGCCGCCGACTGCGGGTCGGCGGGCTCGATCTGGTATCCCAGCTCCGCGATCCACAGCGGGCGACCCCTGCCGTAGAGTTCCATGACGTTCTTCAGCGACCGGTTACCCACCAGCCACTCGTTGTCGAACTGCGCCGGATCCGACCATCCGCCATGCCGCAGCGCGTGGAACGCGATGACGTCGAAGAGCCGCGTGTTGCGCAACGCCTCGCGCTGCAGCACCTGCTCGAGTTCGTCGGTGCGATCGACATCGGGCCCGACGACAAGGGCCGCGGGGTCCACGGTCTTGATGGCCTCGTACGCTGGCCTCAGCAGGTCATCGACGAACTGGTCGCGCGAGAGGTCACCGCGCGTCGAACCCTGCCAGAACACCCGGCTGTGCACCTCGGTGCCGAAGCCGTAGGCTGCGACACGGCCCTTGTAACGCGTCGTCAGTGCGGTCGCGAACTTCCGGACGGCACTCGGCGCTGGATGCCGGTCTTGCTCGCAGTCAGGGATGTTCTTGTACGGATCGCCAGTGAAATTTGGGTCGGACGCCTTGGCCGTGTCGTAACAGTAGAACACCGCCTGGTCATTGGGATGCACGACCTCGGCGACACGCGCCCATGTCGGGGCCCACTGCACCAGCATGAAGATGTTGAGGCCGGCCGCCTGCATGTTGGCGACTTCGGCGTCGAGGTTGTCCCAGAAATAAGTGTCGTCGGCGGGGTTGGCGAGGTTCCAGAACACGGTGTATCGCACCCAGCCGAAGCCTGCATCGCGGACGCGCTGCATGGCCGACGGCGAGGTCACGACGTGATCGTCGGCGACCCCCCAACGCGCCGCCGACGGCACCGGGCCTGCCGGCGCCGGTTGACCAGGCGAGACGGACGGAAGGGCGAGCAGGAGGACAAGGGCAGCAGCGCGGAACAGGCGGAATCGAAGCACGGTAGGCACTTTATGCATTGACGATGCCATTGTGGAGGCATCGCGGATCAGCGACACAGGTGGACGAAAGGACGCGCGCGCGGGCCCTGGCGCGTCCGGAATGGCGTCAGCGCGCGGCGGCGCGCCGACCCGGGCTACCTCAACATCTGGAGCAGGAAGGTGTAGATGTCGGCGTCCTCGTCCAGGATCTTCTCGACCGGCTTCCCGGCCCCGTGACCCGCCTTCGACTCGATCCGGATCAGAATCGGTGACGTCCCGCCGGTGGCGGCCTGCAGCCGCGCCGCGAATTTCTTCGCCATCCCCGGCGCGACACGGTCGTCGGTGTCGGCCGTCATCACCAGCGTCGGCGGATACGCAACGCCGTCCCTCACGTTGTGCAGCGGCGAATACCTCAACAGGAACGGGAACTGCGCCGGGTCGTCGGCAGACCCGTACTCGGGAATCCAGTACCGCCCCACCGTGAAGCGGTGGTACCGCAGCATGTCGGCCACCGGCACGCGGCACAGCACCGCGCCAAACAGGTCGGGACGCTGCACCAGCACCGCGCCGGTCAGCAGGCCGCCGTTGCTGCCGCCCTCGATGGCCAGGTGCTTCGTCGAGGTGTACTTGTTCGCGATCAGCCACTCGGCCGCCGCGATGAAGTCGTCGAACACGTTCTGCTTCTTCTCGAGCATGCCCGCCTGGTGCCACGCCTCGCCGTACTCTCCGCCGCCGCGCAGGTTGGCGACGGCAAAGACGCCGCCACGCTCGAGGAACACGAACTCCGACGGATCGAACGTCGGCGTCAGGCTGATGTCGAAGCCGCCGTAGGCATACAGGTGCGTCGGACGCGCGCCGTCGAGCGCGATCCCCTTCCTGTGCACCACGAACATCGACACCTTCGTGCCGTCCTTCGAGGGATACCAGACCTGTTTCACCTCGAACAATGAGGCGTCGACCGTGCTCTCGACCTTCGCGAACGGCGTCAGCACCTTCGTGGCGAGGTCATAGCGGAACGGCGTCGGCGCGAACGTGTACGACTCGAGGCCGATGAACACGTCGCTGCTCGACGGGTCAGCGGTCAACGCGCGGAGTGTGCCGATCGCCGGCAGCGCAATGTCGGCAGGCGACGCGCCATCGAGCGTGGTCGTCACGACCCTGGCGCTCGCGTTCCGCAGGTACGCCGCGACGAGATGGCCTTTGGCGACGACCGCGCTCTCGAGGCGATCCTCCGACTGCGGCACGACTGGCGTCACCACGGCGCCGGCAATTCCGGGGATTCCGCGTGCGCCGGCGCCACCGGCCTTGGAGGCGGCGATCGTGGAGGGCACCGTCACCGAGACGATGCGGCCCTTCGGGGCGTCGAGGTCGGTGGTGAAGAAGATTCGGCCCCCTGCGCTGTCGACGAGGTTCCATGCGTCGGCGTAGCCCGCGAACAGAACCACGGGCCGTGCCCCGGGCGTCGTCCGATCGAGGAGGCGCACCTCGCTCTTGCTGCCTGCGCCCTTGTAGCCGGTTATCACGAGCACACGGTCGTCGAGCGCGGTCGAGACGGCAAAGATGACTTCCTTGTCGTCGGGACGATCGAAGACGAGCGCGTCCTTCTCCTGCCTGTCGCCGAGCCGGTGGAAGTAGACCTGGCAGAAGTAGTTCTCGTCGCCTGCGGGCACCGTTCCTGGCTTCGGGAAGCGGGTGTAGTAGAAACCCGATTTGTCCTTCAGCCAGCTGATCGACGTGAACTTGACCCACTCGAGCCTGTCGGGCAGGTCCTTGCCCGTGGCGACGTCGCGCACGAACAGTTCCTGCCGATCGCTGCCGTGCTTCGACAGCGCGTACACCATCAGCGCGCCATCCTCCGACACGGTCGTGTCGGTGAGGGCGGTGGTGCCATCGGTGCTGAGCGTGTTGGGATCGAGCAGCAACCGCGGCGTGCCCGACAGGCCGTCCTGGACGAACAGGACGTCCTGGTTCTGCAGGCCGGTGTTCTTCGCCAGGAAGAAGCGCGCGCCGTGCTGGGCGGGCGTGCCCGTGCGCGGGAAGTCGCGCAACTCGGCGAGGCGTGCGCGGATGGCGTTGCGCTCGCCGCCGTCGAGGCGGGTTCGGACGAGTGCGTTCTGCGCCGCCACCCACGCCACGGTCGCCGGGTCATCGGCATCCTCGAGCCAGCGGTAGGGGTCG
>JAEUQQ010000520.1 GCA_016789685.1 Acidobacteriota bacterium
GCAGCGCCATCTGGCCGGCGGCGTGTGTCGAGCAGCTCAGGCACGGATCGTAGGCGCGAATCACCGCCTCGACGCGATTCAGGGCCCCGTCCGTCAGCTTCTCGCCATCGACGAAATGCCTGGCCACCTGCAGCACCGACCGGTTCATCGCCAGCGAGTTGTGCCCCGTCGCAATCACGAGGTTGGCCCACGTGATCAGGCCGTTGTCGTCGATCCTGTAGTGGTGCATCAGCGTCCCGCGCGGTGCCTCGGCCACGCCCACGCCCTCGCGCGCGTTCGGCGTCGCGTGCGCCCGCACGTGCGTGCTCAGGATCGACGGATCGTCGAGCAACGCCCGCATCCGCTCGAGGCAGAACAGGACCTCGATCAGCCGCGCATAGTGGTAGTGGAAGCTGCTCAGCACCGCACCACGCTCGAGATCGCGGAACTCCGCCCACTCCTGGTCGGCACGCTCGGTCCCGAGGCCGTCGGCGACGTTGAGGCGCGCCAGCGGCCCCACGCGGTAGATGCCGTCCGGATACCCGTCGCTCCTGAGATACGTCGACTTCAGGAACGACGTCGACTCGACCGACTCGGCGATGTAGTCGTTGTACTTCGCCGGATCGAAGCCGTTCTCGACCACGTGCCCCTTCGAGTCGACGATGCGCAGCAGGCCGTCGTAGAACGTCAGCCGGCCATCGGGCCGCACGAGGCCCATGAACGACGAGCGGAAGTTGCCGAACGAGCGCACCTCTTCGCGGAACTGTTCGATGGAGCGCTTCGTCCGTTCGAGCGCGAGCTCCGCCGTGCGCAGGGCCTCGGGAATTCCCGCCAGGATCTGCGTCCGCGACTCATCCGACAGGGGCGCGTTGACGCCCCCGGGCACGACCCACGACGGGTGAATCCGCTTCCCGCCGAGCCGCTCGATCACCTGCTGCCCGAACTGGCGCAGCCTGATGCCGGCGCGCGCGAACTCGGGGTCGCGTTCGAGCACGCCGACGAGGTTGCGCTTCGCGGGATCGCTGTCGAGGCCGAGCATCAGGTCGGGCGAGGCCAGGTAGAAGAAGCTCAGGGCGTGCGACTGGATGATCTGCGCGAGGTTGAGGATGCGTCGCAGGTTCTCGGCCGTCGGCGGAATCTTCACGGCGAGAATCGCGTCGCACGCCTTGGCCGACGCGATCAGGTGACTCACGGGGCAGATGCCGCAGATGCGCGCCATCAACGAGGGCATCTCGTAGAACGGCCGCCCCTCGCAGAACTTCTCGAACCCACGCACCTGGGTGACGTGGAACTTCGCGTCCGACACCTTGCCGGCATCGTCGAGGTGGATAGTGATCTTCGCGTGCCCCTCGATGCGGGTCACGGGATCGATGGTGATGACGGAACTCATGGTGAGCCTCGTGGCGCCGTGGGTCAGCGGCCGAATCGGGTCAACGCGGCGACATCGGGCGCCCGGCCCTCGAGCAGCGCGACGATCGTGTCGTGGATGGCATCGGCCGGCGGCGGACACCCGGGCACGAAGACATCGACCTTGACGACCTCGTGGACGGGTTTCACGAGCGGGAGCAGCGTCGGCACCACGTCGTGCGGCACCGCGCGCTCGCCCGGGCCGTCGGGATGCTCGACGTAGACGCGGCGCAGCACGATGTCGACGCCGAACATGTTGCGCATGCCGGGCACGTTGCTGGTCACCGCGCAGTCGCCGAGGGCAACGAGCGTGGTCGTGCGCTCGCGCACCATGCGGATCTTGTGCAGGTCCTCGTCGCTGCTCACGGCCCCCTCGACGAGCGTCACGTCGACGTGCTCGGGAAAGGCCTTGAGATCGACCAGCGGGCTGTAGACGAGGTCGGCCTTCGCCAGCACGTCGACGATGCGTTCATCCATGTCGAGCAGCGACATGTGGCATCCCGAGCACCCGTCGAGCCAGACGGTGGCGATGGTGGGCTTGCGGGGGGTCATCGTCCGCCCTCGTCGCGGCCGCCGCGCATGAGTGTCAGGTACGGCAGGTACTGCGATCGCTTCTTCAGTTCGTCGACCGACATCTCCTGCACGGTCTTGCCCTTTTCGGTGAGTGCGCCGGTTGGACATACGTGCACGCATTTTCCGCAGCCGGTGCACGTCTGCGACGTGCCCCAGGGTTGATTGAGATCGGTGATGACGCGCGTATCGACGCCGCGGCCGAGGAGGTCCCACACGTGCGCGCCCTCGATCTCGTGGCAGACGCGGACGCACCGCGAACACAGCACGCAGCGGTTGTGATCGAGCACGAACCGCTCGTGCGAGGCGTCGACGCGGTGCGTCCCGTGCAGGTACGGCATGTGGACGTGCGTCATGCCGAGTTCGACGGCGAGGTTCTGGAGCACGCAGTGCCCGTTCGACACGCACACGGCGCAGACGTGGTTGCGTTCGGCAAACAGCATCTCGACGATGGTGCGGCGGTAGCGGCGCAGGCGATCGGAGTCGGTCACGACCTCGAGGCCCTCGCCGACGCGGGCGACGCACGCAGCCTGCAGCCGCGCCTGGCCCTTGATCTCGACGAGGCAGAGCCGGCAGGCGCCGACGTCCGAGAGTCCCTCGAGGTGGCACAGGGTCGGAATGTCGATGCCGTGGTCGCGCGCGGCCTCGAGGATGGTCTGGTCTTCCTGCGCGCCGATGTCCTGGTCGTCGATCTTCAGCGTGACGACGCGTGAGTTCGTGTTCATCGCCGCACCTCGCTCATCACGGGCATCGCGCACACGCCCGCCGGGCATCGTTT
>JAEUQQ010000553.1 GCA_016789685.1 Acidobacteriota bacterium
TGCTCGTCGTGTTCCTCATCTCGGGCGGTGGCTCGGCACTGTTCACGGCGCCGCCACCCGGGGTCGGCATCGACGACTTGTTCACACTCAACCAGCTGCTGATGAAGTGGGGCGGCAACATCCACCAGATCAACGCGGTGCGCAAGCACGTCGACCAGGTCAAGGGCGGCCGCCTTGCGCGGCTGTGCGCCGATCGGAGTGCCACGCTGGTGTCGCTGATCCTGTCAGACGTCGTCGGCGACGACCTGAGCGTGGTGGCCTCGGGCCCCACCTATCCCGACCACACGACGTTTGCCGATGCCATCGGCCTGCTCCAGCGGTTCGGTGTCTGGGACGAATGCCCGGCATCGGTGCGCGCGCACCTCGAGTCGGGCCTGCACGCTCCGGGCATGGAGTCGCTGCGCACGTTGCCGCCCAACGTGCACAACTTCCTGATCGGCAACAACGCCGTGGCGGTCAACGCCGCCGCGGAGGTCGCCGCCAGGAACGGTTTCGCGCCGATGGTGCTCACGACGCAGAACACCGGCGAAGCCCGCGAGGTGGCGAAGACCGTGATGGCCATCGCCAGGGAGGTGCAGGACTCCGGGCAACCGATCCAGCCGCCGGCCGCGCTGATCGTCGGCGGCGAGATGACCGTCACGTTCAACTGGGACGAGCGCAATGGGTTCGGCCCGAACCGCGAGTTCGTGCTCAGCGCCGCCCTCGAGATCGCCGGCCGCCACGGCATCGTCGTTGCCGCGGCCGACACGGACGGTGAAGACGGCCAGGGCAAGTCGGGCGCGATCGCCGACGGCGACACGATCGGCCGCAGCCGCCTGGACGCTCGCCACCAGCTGAAGACCCACAAGTCAGAGGTGTTCTTCGACGACCTCGGCGACTCCCTGCAGTTCGAGAGCCGCACCAACGTCAACGACCTCGTCGTGGTGCTGGTGGGGCCGAAATAGCGGCGCGGGGTCCGTCAGGCCGTTGGTGGTTCCTCGCCCGGCACTGCCGGCCGGAGCGCGTGTCGCACGGCGTCGCAGAGCGACGCCACTGAGAACGGCTTGGCGAGCAGTGGAATCCCAGGCGGCAGCTCGCGGCCGGTCTCGAAGGTGTCGGCCGCGTAGCCCGACATGAACAGGATGCGCAGCCCCGGTCGCAGCGGGCCCAGCGTCGCGGCGAGATCGACGCCACCCATGCGGGGCATGACCAGGTCGGTCAGGAGCAGGTCGATCGTGCCGTGGTGCGCAGCGGCCACTTCGATGGCCTCGACGCCGTCGCGCGCACGCAGGAGCGCGTACCCCTGGCGCGTCAACGCCGTCGCCGCGAGCGCCGCCACGCTGGCTTCGTCTTCGACGAGCAGGATCGTCTCGTGCGCCGTGATGCGCGGCCGCACCGCCTCGACGACCTCGGCCACCGCGACATCGTGCACGCGCGGAAGCCGCACCGTGAAGGTGGCGCCGTGCCCCGGCGTGCTCTCGACGACGATCTCGCCGCCCGCCTGGGTCACGATGCCGAAGCACGTCGCGAGACCAAGGCCGGTGCCCTTGTCGCGCCCCTTCGTCGTGAAGAACGGCTCGAACAGGTGCGCCCGGGCCTCATCCGAGAGCCCGGGCCCCGTGTCCGACACCGACAGTTCGACGACGTCGGTGACGCGGTCGCCGAGCTGCCCGCCGGCGACGTTCCGCGTCTGAATCGCGATGTCGCCGCCTGAGCCGATCGCGTCACGCGCGTTGACGACGAGGTTCAGCAACACCTGTTCGATCTGCGACACGTCGGCCCTGACGGGCCACGCCGGCGCGGCTGTCAACATCGTGAGCGTGACATCTTCGTCGAGCAGGCGCCGCAGCATGCGCTCGGTGCGATGCACGACCAGGTTGAGATCGATGACGCGGCTCTCGACGACCTGGCGCCTCGCGAACGCGAGCAGGCGCGCGGTGAGGGCCGCCGCACGCTCGGCGGCGCGCCGAATCTCGAGCACGTCGGCACGGCGCGGGTCGGCGAGTTCCAGCGAGTCGCGCACCAGGTCGGAGTAGCCGAGCACGGCCGTCATCAGGTTGTTGAAGTCGTGCGCGATGCCCCCCGCGAGGCGCCCGAGCGATTCCATCTTCTGCGCGTGCAGCACCGTGGCCTCGAGGTGCTTCCGCTCGGTCAGGTCCTCGACGATCGAAATGAAGTACCGCGTGGCTCCCTCCCCGGTGCGCACGGCAGAGACGGTCTCGAGGGCCCACACCAGCGACCCGCCCGGCAGCACGAAGCGCCGCTCGGCTGCCAGCATCGCCTCGCGTCCCTGCCGGATCGCGTCGTAGTCGTCGCGCACGCGCGGCGCGTCCTCGTCGGCGACGAACGTGTCGGCCCCGGCGCCCACGAGGGCCTCGCGTGACCGCCCGAGGACCTGGCACAGGCGGTCGTTCACCATCTCGAATCGGCCGTCGGGCCCCACGATGCCGATGCCGATGGCGGCCTGGGCGAAGATCGCGCGGAACCGCTCTTCGATCGCGGCCTGCCGCTCGTCGGTGAGCGCGCGATAGTGCCGCAACGCCGAGGCGAGCGCCGACATGTCGTCGCGCAACCGCACGACCTCCTCGACGGCGACGGTGTCGGTGCCCCACGTGCGGGGCTCGTCGAACTCGCGGTTGGCGAACGCGTGGGCGGCGTCGCTCACGGCCACCAGCGGCGCCGACACCGTCCGCGCCAGCGAGGCCGACACCCAGTGGGCGAGGGCCATGGCGATGAGCAGGCCCAGGAGCGTCCATGAGACGACCGGCACCATTGCCGCGTGCAGGCGGTCGGCCGGGAACGACACGAGGATGCCCCAGCGCGACGGAGCCACGCGCTGGAACACGGCGAGATCCAGGTTCATCGCCAGCCGGCTCTCGAGCGACGCGTCGGCCGGGGGATAGAAGCGGAATCCCGTCCACGCCTCGGGAGCCTCGAGCACCGCGGGGTCGATGAAGTCGGTGACGGCCGCGCCAACGGTCAGGCGCGCGTCGAGCGTGGCGATCACGCGCCCGTCGCCATCGACCAGCGTCGAGACATCTTCGGGCCGCGTGCGCTGGCGCCAGAGGATGTCGCGCAGGTGCGCGCTCGGCACAGCACCGAGCGCGAGGCCGAGAAACGCGCCCGCGGCTCCGCGGATCGGATGGGCGATGACGACGATCGGTTCCTCGTTGCTGGCATCCCTGACGTGCAAGGTCCCGAGGATGAGGGGCGCAAAGACCGCGCGCCCCGTATCGCGCGCCTCCCTGAAATACTGACGCTCTGCGAGCGAGTGGCCCGTGAGCGGCTGGCCGGTCGCTCCGGTGGCGGGACTCATGAGGAGCACGAGCCCGTCTGCGCGCACGACGCCGACGTTGAGGAAGTCGTGATGCCGGGCGTG
>JAEUQQ010000556.1 GCA_016789685.1 Acidobacteriota bacterium
GCCGCCTCGTCGGCGGCCCCGCGTCGGCGCGCCAGTTCCGCTTCTAGGTCCGCGTCGCTCAGATCCCGCAGGTCGATCGGCTTGGTCATACCCTCAGCAGATCACAGCCGCCGATCCAGAGCAATAGTCAGTCGTGCACCCGCCTTCGGCGGCAGCCTGCGGTGGGCAGGCCCACCGCAGGCCAGGCGGCGTGTTTCGCGGCAGCTTGCGGTGGGCAGGCGCAACGACCCTGGGCCTACACCGGCCGCGCCACGAGGTCGTAGTCGCGCGCGTCGAGGACGTCGGCCTCGACCAGCGTCCCGGGCACGAGCGTGCCGGGATCGCAGTCGGTGAAGTAGACCACCGGGTCGATCTCGGGGGCGTGGCCCTCGAGCCGACCCCGGATCACGAGGTCGTGCTCGTCAGACGGCCCATCGACCATCACCCGCACGCGCTGGCCGATCCGGCCGGCGTGCCGGGCTTCGACGATGCCGCGCTGGAGTTCCATCAACCGGCGCTGGCGCGCGGTCTTGGTGCGCGCCGCGACGTCGTCGGCCAGGGCGTACGCTGCCGTGCCTTCCTCGTGCGAATACGTGAACGCGCCGACGTGGTCGAACCCGACGTCGCGCACGAACCCGAGCAGGTCGTCGAACTCGGCCTTCGTCTCGCCGGGGAAGCCGATCACGAACGTCGTCCGCAGCGTGACCTGCGGCAGGCGCGTCCGCACGCGGTCGAGCAGCTTCGTGTAGCTCGCGCGGTTCCCCGGACGCCGCATCCGCCTGAGCATCGACTCCGCGGCGTGCTGCAGCGGCAGGTCGATGTACTTGCACACCTTCTCGCACTCGGCCATCGCCTCGAGCACGTCGTCGGTGATGGTGGTGGGGTACAGGTAGAGCAGCCGGATCCACTCGAGCCCCTCGACGGCGTTCAGCGCGCGCAGCAGCCGCGCCAGGGCGCCGCGCTCCTTGCGATCGATGCCGTAGAAGGTCGTGTCCTGCGAGATGAGGATGAGCTCCTTGACGCCGCGGGCCGCCATCGCCCGGGCCTCGCGGACGATGTCGTCGTGCGCCCGCGACCGGTACTGCCCGCGCAGGGCCGGGATGATGCAGAACGAGCAGTTGTAGTCGCAGCCCTCGGCCACCTTGACGTAGGCGTAGTGGCCAGGCGTGGTCAGCCGGCGTGGCGTGTCGGCGGTGTAGATGTACGTCGGCAGATCGCGCTCGGCCGCGGCGGCGCGATGGCGGCTCGCGATGCCCTTGAGCGTCGCGGGGGTGGTGTGCCCCTCGGCCGACCGGGTGAACAGCGTCATCGGCGCCGCGCCAGCCGCGACGGCCGCCGCCGGGGCCGAGAGAGCGTCGAGAATCGCCGGGACTTCACCCGTGCCCAGCACGGCGTCGATCTCGGGGATCTCGCCCTGCAATTCCCCGCGGTAGCGCTCGGCCAGGCAGCCCGTCACGATGAGCCGCCGGCCGGGGTGCCCGTCCTTCTTCTGCGCCATCTCGAGGATCGTGTCGATCGATTCCTCCTTGGCGCGCCCGATGAACGCACACGTGTTCACGACGATCACGTCGGCGTCGTCGGCGTCATTCGTGATCTCGTGCCCCGCCTGCTGCGCGAGACCGAGCATCACTTCGGAGTCGACGAGGTTCTTGGGACAGCCGAGTGAAACGAGGCCAATCTTCATCTAGGGGTACATCCGGTAGAGCATGCGCGGGAACGGGATGGCCTCGCGCAGGTGCTCGAGGCCGCAGATCCATGACACGACCCGCTCAATGCCCATCCCGAAGCCGCCATGGGGCACCGAGCCGAACCGACGCAGGTCGAGGTACCACTCGAAGGCTTCGGGCGGCAGTTCATGTGCCTTGATGCGGGCCAGCATCAGGTCGAGGTCGGCGAGGCGCTCTCCCCCGCCGATGATCTCGCCATACCCCTCGGGGGCGAGCACGTCGACCCCGAGCGCGAGTTCCGGGCGCTCGGCGTCGGGCTTCATGTAGAACGCCTTCACGGCGGCGGGGTAGCGGTGCACCATGACCGGCCGGTCGAACTGGCTCGAGAGCACTGTTTCGTCGGTGCCGCCCAGGTCGCCACCCCATTCGAACGGGAGGCCCGCCCCCTGCAGGCGCGTCACCGCCTCGTCGTACGAGATCCGCGGGAACGGCGTCGTCACGCTCTCGAGCTTCGTGGTGTCGCGCTCGAGCTGCTTCAGCTCGTTCATCCGCTTGTCGAGCACGCGCGCGACGACGCTGCTCACCAGCTGCTCCGACAGATCCATCACGTCGT
This sequence comes from Acidobacteriota bacterium, assembly GCA_016789685.1. Taxonomy (GTDB): domain Bacteria; phylum Acidobacteriota; class Vicinamibacteria; order Vicinamibacterales; family JAFNAJ01; genus JAEUQQ01. The sequence continues at coordinate 2,260 of JAEUQQ010000556.1, forward strand.
CGATGGTGGCGTAGGCCATCTCGGGCTCGACCATCCAGAACTCGGTGAGGTGCCGGCGTGTCTTCGACTTCTCGGCACGGAACGTCGGGCCGAAGGCATAGACGCGGCCGAGCGCCATCGCGGTCGCCTCGTTGTAGAGCTGTCCGCTCTGCGTGAGGTAGGCCGTCGTGTCCTCGAAGTACTGCACGGGAAACAGCGTTGTCGTGCCTTCGCAGGCGGCCGGCGTGAAGATCGGCGTGTCGGCGAGGATGAAGTCCCGGCTGTTGAAGAAGTCGCGGACGGCGTTGATGACCTCGTGGCGCACGCGCAGGATGGCCGCCTGGCGCGGCGCGCGGATCCAGAGGTGGCGCCGATCCATCAGGTAGTCGACGCCGTGTTCCTTGGGCGTGATGGGGTAGTCGACGGCCTCGCTCACGACCTCGAACCCGCTGACGTCGAGTTCGTACCCGCCGGGCGCGCGGGCATCGGCGCGCACGGCGCCGCTGACGATGATCGACGACTCCTGCCCGAGGTGATCGGCCTTCCTGAACGTCTCGTCGCCGACCGCGGCCTTCGACATCACGCCCTGCACCTGGCCGGTGCCGTCGCGGACGATGAGGAAGTGCAGCTTGCCGCTCGACCGGCGGTTGTGGAGCCAGCCCTTGATGGTGATGGTCTGGCCGTCGTGCGCGGCGATGTCCTTGATGTACGTCTGAGCCACGGTGCGTCCTTCGAAGGGGAGAATCAGCTGAGCAGGATGTCGCGAACACGCGCGCAGGCCTGTTCGGCTTTGCGCAGCACCTCGGTCGCGTCGCCGGTGTTGGCCAGCTCGAACATCCAGGCGCCCTCGTACCCGACCTTGCGCATGGCAAACAGCGCCATGTCCCAGTCGATGCGGCCGTCGAACGGCACGAGGTGGTCGTCGGTCGTGCCGCGGTTGTCGTGCAGGTGCGTGGTCACGAGATGCCCCGACGCGGTCTCGATCGCATCGACCACGTCGTCGACCAGGTGCGCGTGGCCGAAGTCGAGGCAGATGCCGGCGTGCTCGAGCTCGAGGCCGTCAATCAGGTCGACGAGCCGCTGCGCGTGCGACAACTGGTTGGGAATCACCTCGAGCGCCAGGGTGACGCCGTGCGTGCCCGCCAGCTCGTCGAGGGTCTCGAGGCTCCGCCGCACCGCGTCGCGCTGGTTGTCGCTTGGCGGCGGCTGCTGGTCGTCGGGCTGCCCGAGGTGCACGACGAGGATGCCGTAGGGCAGCCGGCCGGCCATCTGCAGGGCCGCCTCGGCCTCCTTCAGCGCGAAGCTCCGCCTGGCCGCGTCGGCGGTGGCAATCGAGATCGGCGCACCCCACGTGCCGCCGCTGTATCCCTCGACGATCGGGGCGTGTACCGAGTGCAGTCGCAGCCCGGTCGCGTCGAGCCACCCCGCCAGGGCGTCGATGGCGGCGGGGTCGTGGTAGTCGAAATGCGTGCGCGTCGCGAACACTTCGACCGCGTCGAAGCCATGGGCCTTGATCGCGTCGAGATGGGCGCGGGCGAGCCGCTCGCCGTGGAAGAGATGGGTCGAGAGTCCGTAGGTCACAGGGGTATCGGGTCCGGCGCTGACCGGACCCGAGATTGTACCTTATGCCTACCGGACTTCTTCCAGGTGCTGGGCCAGCAGCGCGCGGAGCCGGCCGAAGCGGGCCTGGCGCTCGAGGTTCAGGCGCACGTAGCGCAGCGTGCGCGGGATGTACTGGATGTAGACCGGATTGGCGCGCGCCGCGGTCTGGTAGCCGAACGTGCCGAGGGCCTTGAGGTTGCGCTGGAGCGCCATCACGTCGAACCGCCGATGGAACTCGCGCTCCTGCCCCGACTGGCCCTTGAGCGCCAGGAAGTAGGCGATCAGGTCGTCGACGGTCTGCTCCGACAGGTCGACGTAGGAGTCGCGCAGGAGCGACACGAGGTCGTACGTGTCGGGCCCCAGGCGCGCGTCCTGGAAGTCGATGATGTAGAGGCGCCCTTCCTTGAGCATCAGGTTCCGCGAGTGGTAGTCGCGGTGGCAGAGCACCCGCGGCTCGGCCGCGAGTTCCTCGACGATCGTGATCAGTTCGGCACGCAGCGCGGCGCGCGTCGCCGGGTCGAGCACCGCCCCGCGGTAGGCCTCGAGGAAGTGCTTGAGGAAGAAGTCCATCTCCCACGTCAGCTTCTCGATGTCGAAGGCGACCTTGTAGGGCGTGTACGCGGGCGCCGCGAGATCCTGCCCGCGCTTCTGCAAGGTTGCGATCAGGCTGACCGCCTCGCGGTAGAGCGCGTTGTGGTCGGCCTGCGACGCCGAGCCCAGGTGCGCCTGCAGCGTGACGTCGCCGAGGTCCTCGAGCTCGAGCACCCCGAGATCACCCGCGTGTCCGAGGATCGCCGGCACCGGCACCGGCATGCGCAGGAGCAGGGTGGCGACGTTGACGAACGTCAGCGAGTCGTAGTCGAACGGCGCAGGATAGGCCGCGAGTACCCGCGACGGCGTCTTCGGCACCAGCAGCCGGAAGTACTTGCGATCGCTCGCATCGCCGGTCAGCGGCACCACGCGCGCCTTCTTTTCTGACAGGCCCGTGCGCTCGAGGTACGCATCCACCCGCGCGCGCGGGTCGTCGAAAGTCGTCGTCATAGCCACCTGTACCTGAAAAACGTCCCGTTCGCGCGCTCAGCCGCGTGCGATCGGCCAGCGCGCGAGCGTTCCGGCCACGACGCCCCCGGGCGCCGCGTCGATCCAGTCGGCCGGAGCCAGGATCGCGCCGCTGTCATGGTAGTCGCTCGGCACCCGCGTCGTCTCGCAGACGATGCAGTGGCCAAGGTCGGCCCGCGCGCCGACCTCGGCGCCCTCGAGCACAATCGTGTCGGCGAGGCGCGCCGAGGGGGCGATGACGGCCGTCGCCTCGATCAGCTGCGCGCCGTCACCACCGGCGTAGGCCAGTGACGTGCGGTGGAAGTCGGCCGCGGTGCCGATGTCGTCGAAGGTCGTGTCGGCGACGAACAAGCGAATCTCGCCCGGGCGCGACACCAGCCACTCCCGGTAGATGCCCCGAACCGACTCGGCCGGCTCGTTGTCGGGAAGATCCGCGAACACGTCGCGATCGACGACCTGCACGCCGATGAAGTGCCACGGGGGCGTTGCTGCAGGATCGACCGCCACGCGGGTGCGCCACGCGCCGGCCGTGACGAGCGCGCGCACGACGCCGTCGGCGTCGGCATCGAAGCCGCCGTAGTGTGCCGGCGCGGGGTTGGCGATGACGGCCATGGTCACCCGGGCGCCCGAACGCGCGTGCGCCGCGCACAGCGCCTCGAGATCGACATCCGTCAGCGTGTCGCCATTCACGATGAGCACAGGATCGGCCTCGAGCAGCGGCCACGCATGCCGCGGACCGCCGGCCGATCCCAGAATCTGCGGCTCGAGCGAGTACCGGACCCGCATGCCGAAGGGCGACCCGTCGCCCACCACCGCGGCGACGCTGGCCGGGTGGGCGTGGAGGTTGAGCACCGCGTCGGTGACGCCGCGGGCGCGCAGGCCATCGAGGATGCGGGCCACGAGCGGGCGTCGCGCGACCGGGAGCGCGGGCTTCGCGCGGAAGGCCGTGAGGGGCCGGAGGCGCGTGCCAAGACCGGCGGTCAGGACCAGCGCGGGCGGCAGTGACGCGCTCATGCCGACGCGAACACCATGTGCGGCCCCGCGAGGCCGCGCTCGGCGCGTCGGGCCGCGAACAGCCCGTAGTACGAGTCGGTCACGTAGTCGGCCGGCCCGCGTCCGAGGCGCGCGGCCAGCGCGTCGATCGCGATGCCGTCAGGGCTCTCGAGCTCCACGAAGACACCGACTGGCGTCTCGTCGATTGCAATCGTGACGCCGTCGATCCTGAACTCCTCGCGGTACTTCTGGTAGCGGAAGACGGGCGTGAAGCCCAGTCGTTCGAGGAGCGTGAACACGATGTCGGCATCGCCGACGCCCGTCTCGAGTTCCTCGCGCACCTTCATCGAGTCGGCATGCGGACGCCCCTTGAACGTCAGGCGGGCCACGTCGCCGTCGCGGCGCACCCGCAGGGCGCACCGTTCGGCGCGCAGGGCCAGTTCCGCTGTGTCGAGCAGGACGTCATCCTGCAGGCGCCGCGGGGCGACGGGCGCAGCCCCGAGCGCCACGACGGCGGCTCGGGCGTCGGCGACCGACGGCCACTCGAGCTTGATCTCGCGTTCCACGGTCGCGGTTGCCATGCGGGAGATTGTAACTGCGACGCCCTGCCGGGGACCTCCGGGCAGCTGCCCCCGGCGGCCAGTCATCGGCCCCGCGAGCCGGACGTTCGCGATGCGGTCAGATGCCCAATCGGGCAACCAGCGCCTGGTGCGAGGCGCCCAGGCCCTGTGGCGAGACCAGCGTCGAGGCCGACAGCCGCCGCTTCACCGCGGTCAGCGACGTGTCGCCCATCGGGGGCAGGCGGTCGGCAAGGCCGAGCGAGAACAGGAACGTCGTCTGCTCGACGAGCGGATCGACCTGCAGGCCCTTCGCCTGCGCCGTGGCCGCGATCATCGTCCAGTCGACGTGTGTCGTCAGGTCCCAGTCGCCGGGTTCCGACAGCCACGTCGTGGGGCCATCGGCCGCGTTGGCCAGCCGGTGCTCACGGAAGGCCATCAGCGTGCCCTGTGGCCGTCGCAGGAGGCCCTCGCGGGTGTCGCCGTAGTCGATCACGAGCAGGGCGCCGCGCCGCAGCGATGCTGCGGCCGACTCGACCCACGCCCGCGCATCGAGGCTGATGTCGATGCTCTGGCCGGGCCGCAGCGATGCCGCGGCCGTCCCGGCGGCGTCGAGGTAGGCGGCGAGCGACGTGGTAGTCAATGGTCCCGTCCGCAGCACGAGGCGATCGTCGGCGACATCGACGAGGGTCTCGACGAGGCCGGCGGCCGTCTGTGTCACCCGGTGTGCCGGCATCGCGTCGAGCAGTTCGTTGGCGATGATGCAGCCGTCGATGCGCGACGGCAGCGTGTCGGTCGACCGCACATGCCGCGACTGGTGCGCCGCCAGCACGTCGGCGTGTGCCTGCCGCGCCACGACACTGGCTTCGACGAGCGTCACGCGGATCTGGGCGTAGAGCCCCGCGTATTCCCTGGCGAGTGTATCGAGGATGTCGCGCATGAGGCGGCCATTGCCAGCGCCCACCTCGACGAGGTCGAACGGGGCCGACCGGTCGTGCCGCGCCGCCGCGACGCGCGCGACGAACGTCGCGAGCAGTTCGCCAAACAGCGAACCGGCGTCGACGCTCGTGTAGAAGTCACCCGCACGCCCCGAGCGCGGCCTGCCCGGCCGGACGATGTGCGATCACGGTCACGGCTTGCGCAGCGTCAGGAATACTTCCTGCGTATCGCGCACGACGAGCA
>JAEUQQ010000571.1 GCA_016789685.1 Acidobacteriota bacterium
TCACTCGCCCAGGCGAGCCTCCGGCGGGCACGGCGGTACAGCTCTGGGAGCCAGGTCACGGGGCACAGGATAGGCCAGGGCGTGTGTCTGGCAGAAAGGGAAACGCCCGGCGCCACGATTTCGTGGCTGCCGGGCGCTGTCCTTCGAACATCCCGGGTGTCGGTGTGACCCGACGACCAGAGTCTGGAGCTACTTGCTGCTGCGACGACGCGCCGCACCAGCCGCGCCGACGAGGCCGAGGCCGAGGAGCAGCATCGAGGCGGGCTCGGGCACGAGCGTCAGCAGGTCCTGACGCGGCCCGAGTGTCGTCTGCGGAAGCGGCCCGAAGTTCATCACGCGGACGTAGTTCAGGTCCACAGCCGTCGCCCCGAGGTTTGCCGCCGCGAGGTAGGCTGCGCAGGTGACGTTACCCGTGCAGTCAATGTTGAGGGCCGTCGGGATGCCACCGATGCTCTGACGGAGCTCGCCTTCAAGATACCAAATGGCGTGCTGGACCCGCTGAGCGTCAGTGATGCCATTCGTGCCAGCGCGATAGTTGCGGTAAAGCCAAGCAGACCGCTGGTCGAGCGGATCGGGCGTCCCGCCGGTGAAGCCCCCGTTGTAGGCGCTTCCAGAAATGCCCTGCACAGTGGCCGGACTCCCAATCGTCTCGTTCCCCTCAACGCAGAAGCTGTCGAAGATGTTACCTTCCGACTCCTGCACCTTGAAGACAGACCCGTTTCCGTTGACGTCGAACCCGCCGCTGATCTGGAGCGACTCTCCCACAGTGACCGAGTCGGCATGCGCCGCGACGGGCACCAGTGCTACCGCGGCCAGCGCGGCAACCACAAACAGTCTCTTCATCGTCTCTCTCCTCCGTGTCCAACCCGGGACGACGCCGAGACAGCGTGCGCACTTGGCTCGCCCGTCCGGTGCCCCTTGATTTCGACTTTAGATATAGCAATGCAGGTGCCACATGGCGTCGCATTGATTCTGGCAGGAGAATACCATTGTTTGCTTGTGTTTACGCAGTCAGGCGCTCACCGGGCTGCCGCGACGGTTTTCATGAAAGTCTTCCAGCCGGATGATATTTGTTGTCTGCGTTAGATCCTTGGTGACCACCCGCGGCGATGGCCGCCCAACTCTGGCATTTGTTGAGCCTGCGTCTCCTCGCCCCGGGCGAGCCCGCGCTAGTGCTGAGGTCCCAGGCAGGCCCCTTCTATCGCCAACCCGCGCAATGCGGTTCTCGGCCAGGGTGGGCGACGCCGACGGGCGAGTTGGTGACCACCGGGACGCCGAGGCCAGATGGAACAGGTGGCTGGTGTGGATACCTCGACCAACACACCGCATCGTTGGACGCCATCGGCACCCGGCCTGGTTGACCACTGTCTATCTGGTGACGCTCGAACACAAACCGTGCGAGCATCTAGTCGGCCGACCACCATGAGGTATCAGACGATGAAACGTCGAGTATTGCTGTTGTTCGCCGCGCTGCTCACGGTTGCGTGTTCCAAGGACCCCCAGGTGGCGCGAACGGAGTTTCTGGAGAAGGGCAACCGTTTTCTCGCGCAGGGCAAGTCGCAGGAGGCGATCGTCGAATACCGCAACGCCCTGCAGCAGGACCCACGGTATGCCGAGGCTCGCATCAAGCTCTCGCAGGCCTACGAGCAGGCAGGGAACCAGCAGGAGGCGTTTCGCGAGGCGGTGCGCGCGGCCGATCTCCTCCCGGACGATGTGGTGGCGCAGGTGCGCGCCGGGCAGTTCCTGCTGCTGTTCGGGCAGTTCGAAGACGCCAAGACTCGCGCCGAGAAGGCCCTGTTCAAAGACCCGAAGTCGACGGATGCGCTGATCGTCCGCGCCAACGCCATGGCCGGGCTGAAGGACCTGGGTGGGGCCTTGAAGGAGATGGAGTCAGCCATTGCCCTCGACCCCAAGCAGGCAGCGAGCTACGCGAACCTCGGTGCCCTCCAGGTGAAGCGTGGCAATCCCATCGAGGCCGAAAACGCGTTTCGGCGCGCCGTGGCCGCCGATCCGAAGTCGCTGGCCGCGCAGTTGGCGCTCGGCAACTACCTCTGGACGAGCGGGCGGCAGGCCGAGGCCGAGTCGGTCATGAAGCAGGCACTCACCCTGGCACCTGACGATCCGCTCGCAAACCAGGCCCTGGCGGTGTTCTACCTGTCGTCGTCGCGCGCCGCCGACGCAGAGCCCCATCTGAAGCGACTGGCCGACAAGGCAACCACGCCGGCGGCCCGGCTTGCCCTCGCCGACTTCTACATACAGACCGGTCGCGGTCCCGAAGCGGAGAAGGCCCTGGCCGACGCGGCCGGGCAACCGGGCGGGTTTGCTCCTGCCCGAGCCCGCGTTGCCGCGATGCGATACGCCGCCGGCAAGAGCGCGGAAGCACACCAGGCCATCGACGATGTTCTCAAGGGGGAGCCCAACAACGTCGAGGCGCTGCTCGTCAAGGCCAGGTTCCTGGCGGGCGACGGCCGGCTCCCCGATGCCGTATCGACGGCACGGGCGGCGACGACGGCCGACCCGAGTTCCGTGGAGGCGCAGTTCCTCGTTGGAAAACTCCTGGCGCAGCGCAACGAGGTCGATGCGGCGATCACGGCGTTCAGGGAAGTCCTGAGGCTCAACCCGAGTGCGTTGGCTGCGCAGGTCGAGGTCGCCCGCCTCGAACTGTCACGCGGGCAGCGCGACGCGTCGCTGGCGGCGGCGCAAGACGCCAGGGCTGCCGGGGCCGGGGATCCGATGGTTCGGTTGGTGGCGGCGCGAGCCCTGCTGGCCAACGGCAAGTTCGACGAAGCCGACGCCGAGATGAAGATGTTGGTCGCGGCCGCTCCAAACGCTGCCGTCGTGCATGCCCAGTACGGGACGCTCTATCTGCTCAAGCGGGATCTGGCGGCAGCCCGCCGGTCGTTTGCCAGGGCGCTCGACCTCGATCCGCTGTCGGCCGAGGCCCTGTCGGGCCTTGTGGCGGCCGACATGCGCGACGGCAAGGCGTCTGACGCAATGGCGCGTATCGAGAAACGGCTGGCCACGTCACCACAAGATTCGACGGCGCAGGTCCTCGCCTCGATGATCAACACGGTTCAGGGGCGGCATGCCGAGGCTGAATCGTGGCTGCGCAAGGCGATTGCATCCGATCCGAGCAAGCCGAGGCCGTACGGCATGCTCGCGGAGTCACTCTTCCACCAGGGCAAGCTCGATCAGGCGCGCGACGAATTCGATGGCATCGCCGCGAGGAAGCCGGGCGACGTCACCGCGCCGACGATGGCAGCGATGATCGTGCAGTCGCAGGGCAAGGCCGCCGAGGCGCAGCAGCGCTACGAGAAGATCGTCGCCAACAACCCGCGCGCCGCGCTGGCCTCGAACAACCTCGCCTGGATGTACGCCGAGCAGAACCAGAAGCTCGACACCGCACTCAACCTTGCGCAGGCGGCCAAGGCCGAGGATCCCGAGTCGGCCTCGTTCAACGACACGCTCGGCTTTGTCTACCTCAAGATGAAGCTCGGCGAACTCGCCGTGCCGCCGCTGCGCATCGCGGTCGAAAAGGAACCCGAGAACCCCGGCTTCCACGCCCGACTCGGGCAGGCCTACGCGCTGACGGGCGACAAGGCGCGCGCGCGGCAGGAACTCGAGCGCGCGCTGAAGCTCAAGCCGGACTTCGCCGGCGCCGACGAGGCCAAGAAGGTCCTGGCCAGCCTCGGGTCGTAGCCCGCGGCGGCAGGGCACATTGGGGCCTCTCGCCGGCACGAACGACGGGCGGGGTGTGTGGAAGTCACGCACCCCGTCAGCGCGAGACTTGGGGCCGGCCGAGCGCGCGGTTGTGCCCGGCGCCCTGGCGCGCAAGCCGCCTGTTCGTCCGGCGACGGGTCAGCCGGCCTCGGCCTCCACCGCAATCCGCGCGGCCAGGGTGGCGTTCGCGTGCAACAAGGCGAGATTCGCCGACAGGCTCGCACCGCCCGTCACCAGCGCGAGCGTCGACAGCAGGAAAGGCGTCACGGCCTTGCCGGTGACGCCGTGCGCGGCGGCGCGCGCCTCGCACTCCCTGACGGCGTCCTCGACCTTGCGCAGCGGCAATGCGTGCGCCTCGCCCACGGGCTGACAGAGCAGCACGGCCGACGAGACGCCCAGCGCACGCCGCATCCTTGCCAGCCCCGCTGCCTCGCGCGGTGACGAGACGACGTGTTCGAGCGCCAGCCCGGCGTCGCGTACGATGAAGAACGGCAACCGATCGGTGCCGTAGCCCACGACCAGCACGCCGAGTTCCTCGAGGCGCTCGAGCGTCGCGACGGGATCGACGATCGACTTCGGTCCCGCGCAGACGACGAGGCCGGGCAATCGCGCCATCTCGAGCAGGTCGGCCGACACGTCACCCGAGTGCGGGTGCACGCCGCCGATGCCGCCGGTCGCCATGATGTCGATGCCCAGCAGCGCGGCAATCCACAACGTGGCCGACACGGTCGTGGCGCCCATCCCGCCACGTGCCAGCGCTGCCGCGAGATCGCGGCGCGCGACTTTCGCAATCGGCAGCGCGCGATCGCAGAACCGCTCGAGATCGCCCTCGCCGAGCCCGACGCGTACCTGCTGGCCGTCGATCGCGGTCCAGGCAGGGATGGCCCCTTCGTCACGCACGGCCCGGTCCATGGCGTACGCCGACTCGAGGTTGTGCGGCGGTGGCAATCCCTGCGACAGGACGCTGGTCTCGAGGGCGACGACGGGGCGCCGCTCCGCGCAGGCGCTCCGCACCTCATCGCTGACCCTGAACACCGCCGCCACGTCACGCCCTGGGTTCTGCATCGCATCCCCATGTGAATTCCGGCCACGTCGTCGCCGACGCGGCGACATCGGTGCCGGCATCGACGGCCATCTCGAGGGCTTCGTCGGGCGAGGCGCCCCGTACCAGGTTGGCGAGGAAGACGCCGTTGAACGCATCGCCGGCGCCCGTGGGATCGACCTCGGTGATCGTCCGGGCATGGCGATGCGCGAACCCGTCGCCCGAGGCGAGGGTGGCGCCGGCCGCGCCCTGCTTGATCACGACGATGGCGTAGTGCTCGAGCAGGAGCAGCGCGGCGCGCTCCGGCGCACACCCGGTGAGGGCCTCGGCCTCGCGCTCGTTGGCAAACAGGATCGTGACGCCGGCGGTTGCGTCGAAGAAACGCTGCGGCGTGTACCGCTCGATCAGCGGCCACGACGCGGCGTCGATGGCAATGTGCTCGCAGGCGGCGCGCTGCAGCGCGGCGAGCGCCACCGATTCGGTGCGCGCATCGAACAGGGTGTATCCCGACACGTACAAGGCCGGCGCCTCGAGTGCATCGGGGAGGTCGGTCACGCGCAGCGTCGCATTGGCGCCGCGGTCGGCCACCATCGAACGCTCGCCGTCTTCGTGGATGACGAGCATCGTCCCCGTCCGCGTGTCGTCGCGCCTCGGGATGGGGAGCCGCACGCCGCGCCGCACGAACTCGTCGCGCAGCATGCCGCCAATCGCGTCGGCGCCGAGCACACCGTACAGGTCGACATCGAGGCCGAGCGCGCCGGCCCATACGGCGGTGTTGGCGGCCGCGCCGCCCGGATGCACCTGCACGCGCCCATGCACGTCGCCGCCGCGCTTCAACGGCGGCGCCGACACCGCGACGTCGAGCATCACGTCGCCCACGACGATCAGGTCGGCCACGGCGGCGGCCTACATCGATTTCGGCGCTTCGCGCAGCATGACGAGGACCATGCGCGCCGCCGTGTCGGCCCTGAGGCCATGCGGAATGTTGGCCGGCAGCCGCACGATGTCGTGGGCCGCCGCCGTGACGGGCGTGCCGCCGATCGTGATTGTCATCGTGCCGTCGAGCACGATCACGAGCGCATCGAAGGGCGCCGAGTGCTCGCTGATGCTCTCGCCGGCGTCGATGGCAAACAGGGTCACGTTGCCGGCGGCCGAGCGTGCGATGACGCGGCTCGCGATGCCGTGTTCCTGGAAGGCGAGCAGGTCGGCCGCCGCCTGCGCGAGCGGCGCGTCGGGGAACTGAAGGGGATCACTCACGGGATGCCTCGTTTCGATGGGACCTGACGGAGGTGACGGCTACTGTCCGGGCAGGATCAACGGCAGGCCGTTCTTCGGGTTGCCGATGACGACGACCTTGGCGTTCTGGCTCTTCGACAGTTCGACGGTCGCTTCGATGCCCTTCCACTCGAGCAGCTCGCGCGAGATGCCCGCGGTCACGATCTTCTGGAAGTCGGCGATGCCCTGGGCCTCGATGCGCTTGCGCTCGGCTTCCTGCTTCTCGCGCAGCAGCACGAAGTTCATGCGCTGCGCTTCCTGGTCGGCCTGCTGCTTGGCCTCGATGGCCTGGCGCAGGGTTTCGGGCAGCTTGATGTCGCGCAGCAGCACGTTCTCGACGATGATGCCGCGGGGCTCGGCGGCGAGCTTCATCTGTGCGAGCATCTCCTTGGCCACGGTTTCGCGCGCCTCGCTGTAGAGCGCGCTGGCGCTGTGGGCCGCGGTGACGGCGCGCATGACCGACCGGAAGTTCGGCACGAGCACGACCTGGTCGTACACGCTGCCCAGCGTCCGGAACACGTCGTTGGCGTGCTGGGTGTCGAGGCGGTAGAGCAGCGAGGCCTCGAGGTGCATGATGAGGCCCTCAGACGAGGGGACCTCGGCCTGTTCCTTGATTTCCTGCGTCCGCACCGACAGCTCGGTGACACGCTTGAACGGATTGACGAGGTGCAGGCCCTCGTCGAGCTGCTCGCCGGTGACACGGCCAAACAGCGTGGTGACGCCCACGTGCCCGGTCGAGACGGTCGCGACCGAGCACGATGCCGCGACGACGAGGAAGAACAGGGCAATCGACGCGACGCCGCCGCGCAGGATGGTGGTCGGGTTCGGGACTGTGGCCACGCTGAGACCTCCGAGTCTGGCCAGACAGCGTACCCCAGAACTCCACGCGACGTTGTGACGGCCGTCATGGGCGCCCGATGCGCACGCCGATGCCGGTGTCGCGTCAGGGCGGCCCGCCGGCCGCACGCGCGCGGCTCGCGGCGGCGGCCCTGAGGTAGCGCGACGGCAGTGGCCGGCCCAGGGCCCGCTCGAGCGCCAGCGAGGCCGAGACGAGGGCCTCGAGATCGATGCCCGTGGCGATGCCGAGGCCGTGCAGGGCGTACACCAGGTCTTCGGTCGCGAGGTTCCCGGTAGCGCCAGGCGCAAACGGGCACCCGCCGAGGCCACCGGCCGACGCATCGAACGTCGTGATCCCGTAGGGCAGCGACGCCAGGACGTTGGCCACCGCCATGCCGCGCGTGTCGTGGACGTGCAGGGCGAGATGAGTGGCGGGCACACGACGGCGCAGCGTCTCGAGCACGCGCTCGACCTGGCC
>JAEUQQ010000599.1 GCA_016789685.1 Acidobacteriota bacterium
CATCCACACTATCGGCCGGATGACTCAAAACCTTCTGGCCGGGCGCCCGCGACACTGCCGAGCAGAGCTTACCCCACCTCGCCGGTGCGTGGGTCCTCAGTCGGGCTGCGCGGGACCTGCCGCAGGGGACCGCCCGGGATCGTCGCCGTCGTCGTCGGCCAGGAACCGCTGGTACAGATACGAGGCGCCGAGCAGCAGCACCCCCAGCCCCATGACGCTGAGGATGCGATAGAGCGTGTCGAGCGCCGCCAGGTCCACGAACACCACCTTGAGGATGGTCAACGCGAAGATGACGATGGCCAGGTAGCGGATGGGCCGGTAACGCTTCATGACGCCCACCAGCACCAACCCCAGCGCGTAGGTGGCCCACAGCACCGAGATCGTCGCGAGCCGTGCGAAATCGACCGTGCCAGCCGCCATCGGGCCCTGTTCGACCTGCGCCGTCCACGCGCGCGCCCCGAAGATCCCGTTGACCTCTTCGGTCGACGTGGCCAGCAGCAGGACGCACGCGGTGATGATGCAGGCGGTGACTGCCGGCGCCGTGCCTCGCGCAGGCGGCTCACTGCCGGCGTGGTAGCGCGAGGCCAGCCAGAACAGCAGCCCGGTGATGACGAACATCGCCGCCGCATGCATGTTGGCAAACGGCGTCATGTCGGCCGTCGGGCCCGATCCGTAGGCGCTGACCGCGCTTGCCAGGGCAACGAGGAACAGCACCCAGCCGCCCCAGCGCATCCACGGCAGCACCTGCCGCAGGCCCAGCCACACCAGGAGCGCCCCCTCGACCGCCCAGCCCATCGCAATCATCGGGCCGTCGAAGCGCAGGGCGATGGCGGCCGCGACGAACGCGGCGACCAGCGCCACGTAGTGCCAGGGCGCGAAGTCGTGGCGTCCGCGCACCGCCAGTGCGAGCACCGCGTGCCAGGCCGCGAGACCGAGCGCCACCGAGGCCATCACGCCGGGTTCGGGCGAGTTGGTGACCACCAGCAGGCCCAGCAGCAGTGACAGCGCGTTGAGGTGCAGCAGCAGGCCGTCGGGGACGCGCAGCCGCGCCCGGTCGTGCCACAGCGAGCGGAGTTCGGCGATCAGGTGCAGGCCGTAGATAGCCAGGACGGTCACCAGGGCGCCGCGCGCCTGCGGGTGGGCGACGAGCCATCCCATGAACGGCGGCATGACGCTGACCCAGGCGGCCACGCGAATCCACGGGCGGTCGCCGTCGCCGGCGAGCAGCAGGCCGGCCAGGGTGATCGTGATGAAGTAGATCAGCAGGGCCTGCGTGTGCGGCGCCAGCACGGCCAGCGAGGCGAGGTGGAAGCCGATCGGTCCGACGACGCCGAGCAGGAAGGCCCCGAGTGCGCACAGCGCGCCTGCCGAGGTCGCGCGCGCGGCGGTCTCGGTGGCCCGGCGATGCAGATCGACGGCGATCGCGACGAAGATCGCGGCAAGGACCGCGAAGAAGGCTTCGACGATGAGGTAGTGCGCGTCGCGATACCGCGCGACCATCCATCCGCTCGTCGTCAGGGCGGTGGCGATGAACGACACGATGGCGAGCATCGGCCACTCGTGGATCCTGACCAGCCACCATGTGCCCGCGGCGAGCACGCACAGGTACGAGAACAACGGCACCGGGCTGCGGGTGTCTGACGCGATCAGGTACGGCGTCGCATAGGCGCCGACCGCGGCGATGATCGCCAGCACCTGCGAGCCATGCCGGGTCGCCATCCACGCACCGACGGCCGTCGTGGCCATCATCCCGAGCGACGTCGTCGCTGGATCGAGCAGGTCGTACAGGTGCAGGGCGGCATACAGCGACACGTAGACGATGGCGAGGCCGGCACCGACGAGCCCGTGGCCGAACAGCGGTACGTCGCGGCGCGCCACACGATCGCCGGCGGCGACGAGCACGGCGCCGCCGAGCACGCCGAGGAACACCCGCATGGCCGGCGTGATCCACTCGTTGTCGAAGGCGTACTTGAGCAGGTAGCTCGCGCCGAGCACGACCGCGGCGACGCCGAGATACAGCAGCCAGCGCTGGCCGATGCGCTGTTCGAACGTCGGCGCGTGGTGTGCGCCCGGCGGCGTCCACCGACCGGTCTCGATCGGGCGCGGCGGCATCGGCGGAGGTGGCGCCTCGTGCGGCGCGCTGGTCGTCGTCGGCTCCGGGCCGGCCACGGCGTCGGCGGCGGGCGTCGCGGCGTCCGCGGCAGGCTCGGCATGACCGCGCGCGTCGCCGGGCACGGCAGACGGGGCAGGTGCGTTCGCGGCCGGCGTGACACCGGGCGCGTCAGCGGCCTGGGCAGCCGTGGCATCGGGTTCGTTGGCCGTCGCAGTGTCGGCAGCCCCCGGGGCCTGCAGCCGAGCGACGTCGGCGCGAAGGTGATCCACCTCGCGCATCAGCTCGTTGACCGCCCGCGAGAGCGACCCCACGCGATCGTTGGCCTGCTCGGCCAGCCGTCGCGCCCTCGAGGCGCGCACGAACGAGAGGATGGGGAAGACCAGCGCCAGCAGCGACACACCGCCGAGCGCGAGGAGGCCGAACAGGATGGCGCCGAGTTCGTTCATGGGGTGAGCGGTGAGGTGTCGTCGGCGGTGCGCACGAACTCGGCCGCCGGGGATTCCGGCCACTCGGGCGCCGGCGACGACACGAGGACGTCGGACGCCAGCGCGTGCTGGAAGACGCCGATCTGCGACGCGATGAACTGCAGCTTGAGGAACGCGCGCGCGAGCAGGTAGGCCTGGCCGGCCGCCAGCGCAATCCAGAGGCGCCCGTCGTCGTTGCGGCCTCCCGGCGCCAGCGCCACGTAGAGACCCACGATCGCCACGAACACCGCGGTATTGAGCGCGTAGAGCCCCGCGACCAGCCCCAGGTGGCGGGCGACGAACCGCGCGCCGGCGGCGAGGGCGAACAACACGCTGCGCCGGTCCTCGACGACGAGCCGGATGCGCGCGTAGTCGACCACGAGGTTCACCGCCACCAGCAGGGCGAGGAAGATCGCGTAGCCCACCACCCGCAGGAGAAAGGCACTGCGCTCGACGGTGAGGTCGCGGATCAGCGACGCGTACACCACATCGAAGATCCACGCATGCACCCAGGCGTAGAGCACCCAGTACGCGCCGATCGCGAGTGCCCCGAGGCGGAGCAGGCGCATGGCGTAGCGTCCACAGGCACCGAAGAAGGCCTGCCCTCCCACGCGGCGGTCGCGGGCCAGCCGGTCGAAGATGCCCCCCGAGGCGAACGACCACAGCAGCAGCCACGCCGTCAGCAGCGGGAAGAGGCCTTTGGCGAGCGGACGGTTGTCGGCCAGGTCGCTGAGGTTCCTCAACGGGGCCGCGCCGCCGATGATCGAGGGGACGAACGTCGTGCCCAGCGCGGTCGCCTGCTGCTGGAACTCCTGCCACCAGTCCCACTCGACGCCACGGGCCACGCGGTCGGCGACCGTGCTGTCGTTGAGGTGCGCCGCGATCGTGTCGCGCAGCGCGAGCGAGACGATGAACGACAGGACGAGTGTCATCGCCCAGACACCGAACCACACGGTGCGCGCGCGCATGACCCGTGCGAGGCCACCCGCGAAGGCTCCCCGCACCGTCGCCGAACCGTTGCCGGCGCGCTCAGATGAAGAAGCCATATGTCAGCAGCAGGTCCTGGGCCCACACCAGCCATCGCCACGACCACGCCGAGGCGGCTGCGGCCGTCTGCGGTTGCAGCGAACGGCTGTTGTTGGTGCGGTTGATGTCGAGCGCGAGCACTTCGTCGGGATCGACGATCACCGACAGGGCGCGGCGCGCGTGCTGGACGCGGATCTCGACCCAGCGGTCCTTGCCATCCCACGTGCGTGTCGTGTGCGTGCCGTCGCCGAAGGTGATGCGTACGTCCACCGGGAACGTGCCCTCGCCGTACCGGCGCACGATCGCGCGCGTCAGGAATGGTGCCTCGCGGGCGGCTTCGACGAATACCCGCTTGCCGCCGCGATCGACGAAGCCGGTGAGCGTCGCCGGTTCGCTGACGACCGACTCGACGCCGTAGTCGAAGGCCACCGCCGATCGGTACACCTGGTCGAAGAACCAGGTGAGGTCACGCCCGCTGGCGGCGTTGACCGCGGCAAAGAAGTCGCTGGGCGACGGGTGCCGGAACTGGAATCGCTCGAAGTAGTCGGCGAGCGCGGGTTGCAGCACGTTCCAGCCCAGGTGGTTCTCGAGCGTCTGGAGCCAGAGAGCCGTCTTGTTGTAGGTGATGTGCCGGCCGGTAGACGGCGAGTATCGCCACGACGGCGCGTCGGGCCGGTCGCTGGTCGCGTGGCGCCGGTAGAGGTGGAGGCCGTTGCCGTCGGTCTGGCGCCGCAGGACGATGTCGTCGAAGACCCACGGCACGAAGCCGCCGAAGTACCGCTCGCTGTGGCGGCCCTGGCCCCATTCGACGTCGAGGGCGCGTGCCTCGGCGAACATGTTGAGGCCTTCATCCATCCAGGCGTGGTCGAACTCGTTCGTCGCCACCAGCCCGTACCAGAGCTGGTGACCCGTCTCGTGAACGACGACCTGTTCGGGCTCGGCGACGCGCGCTGGGGCGAGCCAGCGCGTGCCGGCCGAGATCAGTGTCGGGTACTCCATGCTGCCGGTGCTGCTCTGCCAGGCCGGATCGACGATCGTGATGTGTCCGTACGGGTAGGCACCGAACCAGCGGCCGTAGCTGCGCAGTGCCGCGCGCGTGGCCGCGAAGTGCCGCTCGGCCTGGCCGAGGTGCTCGGGCTGCAGCAGGAGCCGCATCTCGGCGAACGGCAGGCCGGGCTCCTCGAAGCGCGCGCGGCGTTCGACGAAAGCGGGGCTCGTCGTCCAGGCGAAATCGTGGACGTCTTCCTCGATGTAGCGATGCGTGGTGGTGCCGTCCTCGTGATCGGTACGGCCGCGCTCGGTCCCGGTGGCGCCGACGAGCCACCCGGTCGGCACGCGAAGCCTGACGTCGTAGACACCGTAGTCGGCGAAGAACTCGGTGCCCGAGTGGAACTGCCGGCCCTTCCAGTCGAGCTCGTCGAGCACGGCCACCTTCGGGAACCAGTGCGCGATGAAGTAGTAGTCGCCGATGGTGCCCGTTCGCGCAAACGTGCGCGGCACGCGCGCCGTCCACTCGACTTCCAGGTTGATCGTGTCGTTGGGGCGCACGGCCAGCGGGAGGGGCACTTCGGCCAGCGAGAAGTCGTGGGCGTTGTCGTCGTCGGGACGCGTGAATCGCATCGACGCCAGCAGATCGACGGGCGGCGAGGCCCCTGCGCCCACGAGGCGGATCGCCGAGATGTCGATGGCGGCCCAGTCAGCCTCGGGGCGCCCGAAGAGTTCACGCGAGGCGGCCGTCAGCGCGCGCTCACGCATCCAGGTCGTCTGCGACGAGCGCCACGCATTCCAGTAGAGGTGCAGGCGCAGCAGCGAGGTCTCGCGGCGTGCGATGTTCCGCCACGTGATCACTTCGCGCCCGGTGATCGTGCGCGTGGCCGTGTCGAGGCGGGCATCGATCGAGTAGCTGGCGTTGCGCGCCGAGCGGGCGCCGGCGGCGAAGTGCTGTGGGGCGGTGAGGTCGACCGGGCCCGTGGTGCGCGGCGGGGCTGGTGGCAACGCGGGCCGCGCGGCCGGCGTGGGCGACTGGGCGAGCACCACGGCCATCGCCGTCGTGACGCCCAGGACGGTGACGAGTGCGAGCAGTCGCTGGGCCGATGTCCGCATGTCGAGGCTAAGCGACATCCTACACCGGCCACGCGTGCCGTGGCCGGCGATCCGTATGATGCCGGGGCGCGGTCGTGTGGTGTTATCCTCCCCGGCCATGGCGATTCTCGACGACGAACCTCAGGGCGCCGCGCCCGAACCCGCGCGTCGCGGGATGGGACTGCCCGTGTGGGTGGGGGCGGCGGCGGTCGTAGCCCTCGCCGCCTGGTGGCTGTGGCCGGCGCCGGCGCCGCCGCCCCGCGACGATGCCCCGACGCCGGCGGTCGTGACCAGGCCGTCACCGCGGGCAGAGACGCCGGCGCCCGCGCCGGAACCCGAGGCGCCGAAGACGGCGCGCCGTGCCCCCGCACCGAAGCCTGCCAGGCCGGCCGAGGCGCCGCCGGCCGTCGAGGCCCCCGCGGCCCCGGCCTACGCCCTGCACGTCGAGACCGACCTGCCGGGCGCATCGGTGTTCGTCGACCGCAAGTACGTGGGCGTGTCGCCGCTGACGACGACCGACGTGGCGCCGGGCAGTCACCAGCTCAACGTGTCGCTCGAGGGGCAGGAAGGCGTGGCGCAGACGATCGACGTGGCCGAGAGCGGGACGACGAGCGTGACCGTGCGGTTCCGGGACGTGCGCCTCGACGCGAGCGTGGGGGTCGTGCACAAGCACGGGATGGGATCGTGCGAAGGGCGGCTCGTGGGGTCACCGGCGGGGCTGCGCTACGAGACCTCGAACAAGGGCGATGCGTTCACGATGGCGTTTCGCGACCTCGAGGTGTTCGAGATCGACTACCTGGCCAAGGCGCTCAAGGTGAAGAAGCGCGGCGGGAAGACGTGGAACTTCACGACGAAGACCGCGACGGCCGATCCGCTGTTCGTGTTCCACCGCGACGTCGAGAAGGCGCGCCAGAAGCTGGCCGCCCAGTAGCGTGTTTTCGGCGGGGTCACGTCTTTCATTGCCACATTTCTCAAGACCTGACCCCCGGGGGCCACGTCGTGCGTTTTGCTGCAATGAAAGACGTGACCCCGCCTCGGGCTACGCGCGTGCCGCCGACCGGTAGCGCGCGGCGATGGCGTCCCAGTCGATGCAGTTGAACCATGCATCCACGTAGTCGCGGCGCCGGTTCTGGTACTTCAGGTAGTAGGCGTGTTCCCACACGTCGAGGCCGAGCAGTGGCACCTTGCCCTGCATCACCGGCGAGTCCTGGTTCGGCAACGCGACGACCGCCAGCTTGCCCGCGTCGAGCACCAGCCACGCCCAGCCCGACCCGAACACGCCCATCGCGCTCCGCGTCATTGCGTCCTTGAACGCGCCAAACGACGTGAAGGCGCCGTCGATCGCCGCCCCGAGTTCCGTCGTCGGCGCGCCGCCGCCACCCTTCTTCATCGACGTCCAGAACATCGTGTGGTTCAGGTGTCCGCCACCGTTGTTCCTCACCACGGTGCGGATGTCGGACGGCAGCGCGTCGAGGTTCGACAGCAACTGCTCGATCGACTTCCCCGCGAGGTCGGCCTTGCCGGCCACCGCCCCGTTGAGGTTGGTGACATACGCCGCGTGATGCCGATCGTGGTGAATCGTCATCGTCTGGGCGTCGATGTGCGGTTCGAGCGCATCAACCGCGTACGCGAGCGCCGGCAGCGTGAACGGGCCCGTGGCCGCCGGTGCCTGGCCGGGCTGCGCGCGCACCGACAGCGGCAGCGCAAACGACTCGACGACCCCGGCCGCCGCCGCGATCATCGACACCTTGATCACTTCACGACGTGTTGGCATGTCAGTGCCCCCCTCCCTGCACGTCCTTCACGATCTCGCTGACGAAGCCCTTGGCGTCGCCGAACAGCATCAGCGTCTTGTCCATGAAATACAGCTCGTTGTCGATTCCCGCGAAGCCGCTGCTCATCCCGCGCTTGATGACCATGACCGTGCGCGCCATGTCGACGTTGAGGATCGGCATGCCGAAGATCGGGCTCGACTGATCGGTGCGCGCCGCCGGGTTCGTGACGTCATTGGCGCCGATCACGAGCGCGACATCGCACTGCGCGAAGTCGCTGTTGATGTCGTCCATCTCGACGAGGCGGTCGTACGGGATGTCGGCCTCGGCCAGCAGCACGTTCATGTGGCCGGGCATGCGCCCTGCCACGGGGTGGATGGCGAACTTCACGTCGACGCCCTTGCGCGTGAGCGCGTCGAACAGCTCGCGCACCTTGTGCTGGGCCTGCGCGACGGCCATGCCGTAGCCGGGCACGATGATGACGCTCGAGGCCGCCGCCAGGATCGAGGCCGACTCCTCGGGCGACGCGCTGCGCACGGTCTTCTGCTCGCCGCCCTTGCCCGCCGACGCCTGCACCTGCCCGAAGGCGCCGAACAGCACGTTGGTGAACGAGCGGTTCATGGCCTTGCACATGATGATCGACAGGATGAGCCCCGACGAGCCATCGAGCGCGCCGGCGACGATGAGCATCTTGTTGTCGAGGACAAAACCCATCGCCGACGCCGCGAGGCCGGCGTAGGAGTTCAGGAGCGAGATCACCGTCGGCATGTCGGCGCCGCCGATCGGGATGATGAGCAGCACCCCGAACGTGAGCGCGATCGCGACGATGGCGAAGAAGTACCCCTCGAAGCCCGGGTTCGCGTGCAGGGTGAGGTAGATGCCGATGACGAGCGCCGCGACCAGCAGCCCGATGTTCAGGACGTTCTGCCCCCGGTAGGTGATCGGCCGCTGCGGCAGGATTTCCTGCAGCTTGCCGAACGCCATCAGCGACCCCGTGAAGGTCAGGAAGCCGAGCAGCACCTCGAACGAGATGACGCCCATGCGGAACTGGTCGATGGCCCCGGCGTCGATGCCGCCCTGGCCCATCGCGAGCAGGTACTTGCACGTGCCGATGAGGCCGACGGCGAGGCCGCCGAAGCTGTGCGACAGCGCCGTCCGCTGCGGCACCGCGGTCATCGGCATGAGCAGTGCGAGCGGCAGCCCCGCGATCGTCCCGACGACGAGGCCGATGATGATCCACTGGTAGTACTGCACCTGCGGCTGGATGATCGTGCCGATGACGGCCAGGGCCATGCCGATCTCGCCGGCGATGACGCCCTGCCGCGCGGTCGTCGGCGCGCTCAGCCACTTGAGCGACATGATGAAGAGCCCCGTCGCGACCAGGTAGCTCGCCTGCGTGAACGGCGGCACCGGCAGGCTCTCGTGGCCCACGGTCGTCGCCATCAGGCCGAGCGGCAGCAGCAGCGCGGCCACGCCCGCCTTGGGCTCACGCCGCTTGAACATCTTGAGCATGCGGTCGGTGATCAGGAATCCCGACACGACGTTGGTCATGGCCGCGGCCACGGCGATGGTCGCCAGCGCGATGATCAGCGGATGCCCCTGGCTCTGCTCCTCGCCCAGCACCAGCACCGCGCCGACCAGGCTGATGGCCGAGATCGCGTTGGTCAGCGACATCAGCGGCGTGTGCAGCAGCGGCGACACCCGGCGGATCACATCGAGCCCGAGGAACGTCGCGAGAACGAACACGAACAGGTTCGAAAAGATGTCCATAGCGGTCGCAGGTTGTGGGGAGAAGGCGCCGCTTCAGCGCGGCGCGTGCGTATCGTATATCAGTCTCTGGTCTGCAGGACGGCCCGCACCGGGCTCGCGTCGAAGCCCGCCAGCCGCAGCGGCAGCGCGATCAGGTCGTAGCATCCCGCCGGCACGTCGGCCAGGACGAGGTTCTCGAGGATCGCCATGTCGTGCGCCAGGAACCGGCCATGCGACAGCAGCGCCCGATCGTCGAGCAGGTCGACGCTCGGCGTGTCGATCCCGATCAGCACGACGCCCGCCTCGTGCAGCGTATCGACCAGCGACGGGTCGAGCGCCGCGAAGTCGCCGGCGAACCGCGCCGGATCCGGGTACGTCCCGGTCGCGATCAGGATGCGCGTGGCGTCGATCGGCGCGCCGTCGAGATCGTCCATCGTCACGCGCTGGCGAGGACGCCCGGCGACATGGATGACGCGGCACGGGCCGATGTACGGCTCGAGCGGCCGTTCGTCGATCGTGGCGGCGCCGAGCCCGTAGTGACTCGGCGCGTCGGCATGCGCGCCGGCGTGGACGCTGGTGCGCAGTGTCGACAGCGTGACCGTGTCGCCGTTGGCGATGTCGAGCAGCACCTCGCGCGTCGGCGCCGTGTCGCCCGGCCAGACGGCGAGGCGCGCATCGACGCGCGGCGAGATGTCGAGGATCACGCCACGCTGCCGAGGAACCGCTCGACCAGGTTCCCCAGGATGCGTGCCCGGTACGCGGCCGTCGAACGCACGTCGTCGATCGGCTGCACGGTCGTGCGCGCGACGTCGGCCGCGCGGGCGATCGTCGCGGCATCGAGCCGGCACCCGGCGACGGCCGCTTCGACCTCGGGCAGCCTGACCGGCGTGGCGGCAACCGACGCCGCGGCCATCCGCACGTGGACGACGGCGCGCGAGGCATC
>JAEUQQ010000601.1 GCA_016789685.1 Acidobacteriota bacterium
CACGAGGCGCGTGCCTGCCGGGCAGGCACGCCGCGCTGTGATCACGATACGCCCGTATGCGACTGGATGGCGTCGAGGAATGCGCCGCCGAACCGCTCGGCTTTCTGCTCGCCAACGCCATGCACCTGCATCAGTGCCCCAGGGGTCGTCGGCCGCAGCCGCGCCATCTCGCGCAGGGTGCGGTCGTGGAAGACGACGTACGGCGGCACGCGTCGTTCGCGGGCGACGGTCAGGCGGACGGCCCGCAGCGCCTCGAACAGTTCGCGATCGACGCCGTCCCAGGCCTCGCGCTCGACCGACGGCAGCATGGCCGCCTTGCGCGATCCCCGGGGTGGCGCCTTGGGCTGGCGGCAGAGCACGACGTCGCCTGGCGCCACCTCGCTCTTGAGCAGCGCCACGCCGCGCGGTGTCAACTGGACGGTCGGGTACTCGCCCGGTGTGCGGGCCAGGAAGCCCGACGAGATCATCTGTTCGATGTAGCCGCGGATTTCGTTGCCCGACAGCTCCTTGAGCAAACCGAACGTGCTCAGGCCGTCGTGCCCCTGGGCGGTCACCTGCGGCGTGGCCTTGCCCTCGAGCACGGCGGTGACGTGCCCGATACCCCAGCGCTGGCGCACGCGCGCCACGCACGATCCGATCTTCTGCGCCAGCACGAACGCGTCATCGACCCGCTCGAGCTCGCCAAGGCACCAGTCGCACGCCCCGCAAGACCCCGCCCTGAGCGAGCGCCCAGGCTCCACGCGCGAGTCGAAGGGGCGCCCAGGCTCCACGCGCGAGTCGAAGGGGCGCCCAGGCTCCACGCGCGAGTCGAAGGAGCCCGCCCTGAGCGAGCGCCCATGTTCCACGCGCGAGTCGAAGGGCGAGTCGAAGGAGCCGGAGGTGCCTGCACTGAGCGAGCGTCCAGGCTCCGGTCGCGAGTCGAAGTGCTCGACCAGGGCCCGGTGCCGGCAGTGCATGGTGGTGGCGTAGGCCTCCATGTTGCGCAGGTGCTGCACCGCGGCGGGCGTCAGCTCGCCATTGGTCTCGAGCATCTGCTTCCACCTGACGAAGTCGGCCGACGAGTAGAACAGGATGCACTCGGCGTCGAGGCCGTCGCGCCCGGCGCGCCCGGCTTCCTGCTGGTAGTGCTCGACCGATTTCGGGGCGGCGGCGTGCACGACGAAACGCACGTCTGAACGGTCCACGCCCATCCCGAAGGCCACGGTCGCGACCACGATGTCGGCGCGCTCGTCGAGGAAGGCGTCCTGGTTGCGCGCCCGCTCCTCGTCTGAGAGGCCCGCGTGGTAGGGCAGCGCGCGGTGGCCCTTGCCGGCGAGCGATGCGGCCGTCGTGTCGACGTCGCGCCGCGAGAGGCAGTAGACGATTCCCGCCTGGCCGTGGTGGGCCTTGATGACCGCGTCGAGCTGCTTGTCGAACGCCGTGCGCTGCCTCACGCGGTAGATCAGGTTGGGCCGGTCGAAGTCGCCCACGAGCACGACCGGATCGCGCAGGCCGAGCTGCGTCACGATGTCGTCGCGGACGCGCGCGGTGGCCGTGGCGGTGAACGCGTGGATCGAGACACCGGGGAACGTCGAGCGCAGCCCGCCCAGCTGGCGGTACTCGGGCCTGAAGTCGTGTCCCCAGTGGCTGATGCAGTGGGCTTCGTCGATGGCGACGAACCTGACGCCCCAGCGGGCGAGCTGCTGCTGGAACCCTTCGCCGTACTCGCCGACGAGGCGCTCGGGCGAGACGTAGAGCAGGCGGAAGCGCGACTCGCGCAGCCCGTCGAGCGTCGACTGGCGCTCAGCGGCGGTCATCGAGCTGTCGAGCCGCGCCGCAGGCACTCCGCTGGCGTTGAGGCCGTCGACCTGGTCCTTCATCAGGGCGATGAGCGGCGAGACGACCAGCGCCACGCCACGTCCCCCATCGTCGAGCAGGGCCGGCGCCTGGAAGCAGAGCGACTTGCCGCCGCCGGTCGGCAGGACGAGCAGGCTGTCGCGACGCCCGACGACGGCGTCGATGGCTTCGCGCTGGAGGGGCCTGAGCTGGTCGAAGCCCCAATGCTGCCTCAGGATGTGTTCGAGCGACGTCGCGGGCACGGCCCTGCCATGATAGCGGACGCCCCGGCCGCAGTCGCGGATGGCACCGCCGGCGTCATATGCTGCGGTGATGCGAATCGTGCGGGCCG
>JAEUQQ010000619.1 GCA_016789685.1 Acidobacteriota bacterium
GTGCTGGGGGCCAGCGGGGCGGGGAAGTCGACGATCCTTCGCCTGGTTCTCGGCCTGCTCACGCCCGACGGCGGCGCGATCTGGGTCAACGGCGAGCGCATCGACACGATGTCTGAAGACCAGCTGCGGCGCGTGCGCGGCGATCTCGGGATGGTGTTCCAGGAGGGCGCGCTCTTCGACTCGCTCACGGTGCGCGAGAATGTCGGCTACAAGTTGTTCGAGGAGACGCGGCTGCCGATCGACGAGGTCGATGCGCGCGTACACGAGGTGCTCGGCTTCGTCGGCCTCGACGAGTTCTGGTCGCGGATCCCGTCAGAACTGTCGGGCGGACAGCGCCGACGGGTGGCCATCGCGCGCGCGATGGCGTTCCGGCCGAAGATCCTGCTCTACGATGAGCCCACGACGGGCCTCGATCCGATCACGGCCCTCTCGATCGACAACGAGATCATCAAGCTGCGCGACCTCGAGGACGTCAGCTCGATTCTCGTCACTCACCAACTGCGCGACGCGTTCTACGTGGCGCAGCACCACGCGACCAGCGACGGTGGCGCGGTCGCCATCCTCCCCGCCGAGCGGGGCAGGTGCACCGACACCGAGTTCCTGATGCTCAAGGACGGCGAGGTCCTGTTCGAGGGGAGCGCCCGGGAGTTGCGCGCCTCGACCGACCCGTACATCCACTCGTTCCTTTCCTGATGCGTTGGCCGGCACACGCCGGCCGCGCTGGACGACGACCCATGCCCCGCACCCGTTCGCTTGCCTGGTCGGAACTGAAGATCGGTATCGTCGCCGTCGCGGCGGTGGTGCTGGCAGGCTTCCTCGTGATGTCGGTCGGCGGCCAGGGCTTCTCGTGGCAGCAGTACCGGGTGAAGACCCGGTTCACCGATGTCATGGGGCTCAAGACGGGCGCCGTCGTGCGCGTGGCCGGCGTCGAGGTCGGGACGGTGGACGACATGCGGTTCACCGGCGCCGAGGTCGAGGTCACCCTCAAGCTGCAGAAAGCCATGCAGCCGCTGGTCACCGACCAGTCGGTGGCCTTCGTCGGGTCGCTGGGCCTGCTCGGGTCGGCCGTCATCGACGTCGTGCCGGCCTCATCGGGGACACCGCTGCAGGAGGGTGAGATGCTGCGCGCCCGACGGACGCCCGGGCAACTGGCCGACGTGGCCGAGAGTGCGACCCACGGCCTCGCGGAGGCAACGAAGCTGGTGCAGGACCTGCGCGCCGGCAAGGGGTCGATCGGGCGCCTGTTCGTCGACGACACGCTCTACAAGGAGTTCACGCGGTTCGTCCAGTCGACCGAGGCGGTCGTCGACGCGCTCAACTCGTCGGAAGGGACGATGGGCAAGTTGATCAACGACCCGGCGGCGTACACGTCGCTCCGGGCATCGCTCGACAACCTGGCGGCAATCACGACGTCGGTGTCGAAGGGCGAAGGCAGCCTGGGGAAACTGTTGAAAGACGACCAGCTGGCGACGTCGCTGGGGCAGGCGTCGGCCAACGTGGCGGCGCTGAGCGCGAAGGTCAGCAGCGGCCAGGGGACGCTTGGCAAGCTGGTGAACGACGACGCCCTGTTCACGCGCCTCGACGGGCTGACGGCGAAACTGGATGGCGTGGCGTCGAAGCTGAGCGCCGGCGAGGGCACGGCGGGGAAGCTGCTTGCAGACAAGCAGTTGTATGAGAACATGAATGGGGCCGTCACCGAGTTGCGCGGCCTGCTCGCCGACGTGCGTCGGGAACCGAAGAAGTATCTCAACGTCAAGGTGAGCCTGTTCTAGGCGGCTGGGGACGGCCGCTGACGATCGAGGTCTTCCCCGAAGGAGGGACACAGTGTCGAACGACAACGGTAACTCTGGCGCCATCCTGGTCGCCTTCGCGCTTGGCGCCATCGCCGGCGCGGCCACGGCCCTGTTGCTGGCCCCGCAGTCGGGTGAAGAGACTCGGCGCCTGCTTGCCGAGAAGGCGCGCGAAGGTCGCGAGAAGGCCACGGACGCCGCGCACCGCAGCAAGGAGTTCCTCGATCGCCAGCGCGAGACGCTGGCGACGGCGATCGACAAGGGGAAGGACGCCTATCAGCGGGCGCGCGGCGCCGAGGAACAGGCGTGACGTCGACTGCGGTGACCACCTTTCTCGGGGTCATCGCCCTGGCGACGCTCATGATGGCGCTCATCCAGGTGGGCGCCATCATCTATATGGCGCGCATGGCTCGGCGGATCGAGGGCCTGCTCGGGAGGGTCGAGCACGACCTGCAGCCGACCGTCGAGCGCATCAACGCGGTGTCGCTCGAAGCCGCCAGAGCCGCGACGCTGGCGACGATGCAGCTCGAACGTATCGACAAGACGCTGACCAACGTGTCTGGGCGGGTCGATCAGACGGTCTTGTCGCTGCAGAAGTCGCTGGGCACACCCGCGAAGGAAGGCGCCGCGCTGATGGCGGCGGTGCGTGCCACGGTAGGCGCCCTGCGCGATGCGCGCGACGCGCGTCGTCGCCGGGCCGACGGTCCGTACCAGGACGACGACGACTACCTGTTCATCTGACGCCACCGGGCAGGCACGCGCCGTGTCCCGCCCGGTGCGCGCGTTCCCCGAGCCACGTCTGCGTGTGCCGCCGGGGGCTGCCGGGCGTCTGACGTTGACGCTGAACGGCTGCGGTGGTAAGAATCTCGCGATCGTTCGTGGCCTTCCTCATGGCGTGATTCGACGCGGAGCTTTCGACATGATGCGCGCACTCCGACTCTCGACGCTGGGCCTCGCGGCTCTCGGCCTGGTCCTGGCAGGTTCGCCCGCTTCGGCGCAGGAGGCGAAGTCTGCGGCGGCGGTCAGGGAACTCCTGACCGTGCTCGACACGAAGCTCAACGACGCGCAGATGGCGTACATCGCTGCCGCCGACCCCGCCGATCCCGGACGCTTCGTCGGGGCGCTCTACATGAAGTCGGCCGAAACGCTGTTCGTGATCTCGGGCAAGTTCCAGCAGGGCTCGCTCGACCAGCGCATTGCCAAGCGCGAATACCAGGACGCCTACATCGACCTCAACAGCGCGTCGACGGCCGAGTCGCGGATGTTCTTCACCGACATGAAATGCGATGGCCTGGTCATCGAACCGAAGGGCAGCGCGGCTGCCGATACGCTCGACGGGCCCGGCACGCGTCGCCTGACGTTCGACGGCGCACCCAAGAAGCAGAAGCTGTCTGAGCAGGACTACCGGTCGGCCTTTGGCGACGCCGACGTGCAGTACGAGAAGGCGCTGCGCGCCCTGATCGCCGAAGCCACGAAGCCCTCCTAGGCTTCGGGACCCCTAGCCGCGGCGCCCGCGCGCCGCGGTCGTCACTCCTCGCGCGAGACCAGCAGCACACCAGGGCGCATGGAATAGGCGTGGAGGAAGTCGTCTACGTCCCACATCGTCGCGCCGCCGGGCTCGGGGTCGACGACCGATCCGTTGCGAAGCAGCACCACGTGCTGGGGCAGCGACAGGATGCCATGGGCCGTCTGCAGGTCGTACTTCCGCATCCGCTTCAGCGGCGTGCCAAGGGCGCGTGCCATCTGCTCGATCTCGCGCAGGCGCAGCCCCATGCGTCCCTGGTAGGGGCGGTCGCGCACCGCGACCATTCGCAGCACGTCTTCGTAGCTCTTGCCCAGGTACATTGCCAGCACGCAGATCGCGCAATCATTGGGCTCCCGCCCCGGCACGAGTCGCGTCGCAATGGCTACGGGCACAAGCAGCTCCCCGATCGATTATGCCCCCCGGCGAGCCGGTCGGCGCCCGGCCGGGCTGTTCAGGTTCGGTGGGGCGACGGTTGGGCGCCACACGCAGGCGTTGCGCGTGCGACGGCGGGATCCGGCCGCTGACGGCCACCGGATGGCATCGGCCGGGGCTCCGCTGACCGGCTGAGGCGCGTGACGGGCGCCGACGCAGCAAGAACTTCCGGCGGAGACGAGGCCGGTGGTGTGAACGCCGGGAGTCATGGGGGGCGCCCAGACGTCGTTGTATCCGATCCCCGACTGGCTGCATCTCTGGTCGGGGCGCAACGGCCAGGAGTTCAGCTGGCCCGAGAGCGCCCCAGGGGAGCGAACACGATGAGTCGCCTGGTCGTCCTCGGGGCCGGTGTGTCTGGGCACACGGCCGCGGCTTTCGCACGGACCTGGTTGGCGCGCGGCGACGAGGTCGTGGTCGTGTCGCCGAAACCCGACTACAACTGGATCCCCTCGAACATCTGGGTCGGTGTCGGCCTGATGACGCCGAAGCACGTCACCTTCCCCCTGGCCCCCATCTATGAGCGTGCCGGCATCGTCTTCAAGCAGGCGCGCGCTGTCGCTGTGCACCCTGACGGACGCGAGGGCGATCCCGCCCCGTTCGTCGTCATCGAATCGACGGCGGGGGCGTCGGCGGGGCAGCGCGAAGAAGTGCGTTACGACTTCCTCATCAACGCGACGGGGCCGAAGCTGAACTTCGGGGCGACGCCAGGCCTCGGGCCCGACGGCGGCCATTCGCTGTCGGTCTGCACCGAAACCCACGCCGCCGAGACCGCGCGTCACCTGGACGAGGCCGTCGAGCGCATGCGCCGCGGCGAGCGGCAGCGTTTCGTCGTCGGTACGGGACACGGCGGCTGCACCTGCCAGGGGGCCGCGTTCGAGTACATCGTCAACCTCGAGTTCGAACTGCGCGCGCGGAAGGTCCGCGACAAGGCCGACGTCGTCTGGTTGTCGAACGAATTCGAACTCGGCGATTTCGGCATGGGTGGGGTGCACATTGCGCGTGGCGGCTACATCACGCCGAGCAAGATCTTCACCGAGTCGCTCTTTGCCGAACGTGGCATTCGCTGGATCTCTCGCGCGCACGTCTCGCGCGTCGACCCCGGCACCATCGCGTACGAGACCCTCGACGGGCAGCAGCGCGAGATCGGCGCCGACTTCGCGATGCTGCTGCCGCCGTTCTCGGGCGTCGGGCTCAAGGCCCTCGATCGCACCGGGGGCGACATCACCGCCGCGGTCTTCCAGCCCAACGGCTTCATGAAGGTGGACGCCGACTACACCGCCAAGCCGTACGAGAGCTGGTCGGCACGCGACTGGCCAAAGACATACCAGTCGCCGGCCTATCGCAACCTGTTTGCAGCCGGCATCGCGTTCGCCCCACCGCACCCGATCTCGCGCCCGCGGCAGACGCCCAGCGGTGCACCGATCGCGCCCGCGCCGCCGCGGACGGGCATGCCGTCGGCCATGATCGGGAAGGCCGTCGCGAAGTCCGTCGTCGACATGATGCACGGCGCCGACGCGCCGACGCAGAAGGCCTCGATGGCCGCGATGGGGGCCGCCTGCGTCGCCTCGGCCGGTTCCAACCCCTTTACCGGGACCGCGGTCTCGATGACCGTGTTTCCCATCGTTCCCGATTTCGAGACGTACCCGCAGTACGGTCGCGACCTCAACGCGACGTTCGGCGAAATCGGGCTGGCAGGGCACTGGATCAAGATCCTGCTGCACCACCTGTTCATCTACAAAGCCCACATGTACCCGGGCTGGCGCTTGATCCCGGAGTAGCGCGATGACGACCAACCTCGAGCAGGATCGACACCACCTGACGGAGCAGTTCTACGCGACCACCCCGACGCGGCTGACGGTGTTCCTCCGCACGTTCGTGCCGTGGCAGATGTGGCGGTTCGCGTGGATCAACCTCAAGATGATCCGGATCATCGCTCGCAGCCACCAGCGCCACTGACGCCGCCGGGCCCTTCGGGTATCATGCGCGCTGAAACGCCAGCCGTCTGGTCTTCGAGGGAGCGCCCGTGCGTCGTCTTGCGCCGTTCTGCCTGCTCGGCCTGGTCCTTGCGGCCGGGTCCACGTCACGTGCCCAACAGCCTCCCGACGAGTCAGCCGCTGGCCGTCGCGTGACGGGGCCGTTTGCCGCCCTGGCGTACCGGTTCATCGGCCCTCCGGGGAATCGCGCGTCTGCGGTCGCGGGCGTGCCCGGGGATTTCAACACCTACTACGTCGGCGGCGCCAGCGGCGGCGTGTGGAAGAGCGTCGATGCCGGGATCCACTGGCGTCCCGTGTTCGACGACCAGCCGGCGCAGTCGATTGGTGCGATCGCGGTCGCTCCGTCCGATCCCAACATCGTGTGGGTCGGGACCGGCGAGACGTTCATCCGCAGCAACGTGTCGCTGGGCAACGGCATCTATCGCTCGACCGACGCCGGCAAGACGTGGGCGCACATGGGGCTCGACCTGACGGGTCGCATCGGGCGCATCGTCGTGCACCCGAAGGACCCCGACGTCGTCCTGGCGGCTGCGCTGGGCCATGCCTACGGTCAACAGCAGGAACGTGGCGTCTACCGCAGTGCCGACGGCGGGAAGACGTGGACACGCACCCTGTTCGTCGATGCCGACACCGGCGCGGCCGATGTCGCCATCGATCCGGTCAATCCCAACAACGTCTACGCCGGCACGTGGACGATCGACATCAAGACGTGGGGCCGCAAGAGCGGCGGTGCGGGTAGCGGCGTGTTCGTGTCGCGCGACGGCGGCGTGACGTGGAATCGCGCCACGCGGGGCCTGCCCGCCGCGCCACTTGGCAAGATCGCGGTGTCGGTCGCGCCGAGCCAGCCCTCACGCGTCTACGCCCTCATCGAGACCGGGCAGCGGGGCACGCTCTGGCGGTCAGACGACAGCGGCGACTCGTGGCGCGTGGTCAACCACTCGCGGCTGCTCAACGAGCGGCCGCACTACTACACGCGCATGCTCGTGATGCCCGACGACCACAACGAGGTCTACTTCCCGTCGAACGGCATGGGCGTCACCTACGACGGTGGTGAGACGACCGAGCAGTTGCGGGGATGGGGCGGCGACAACCACGACATGTGGGTCGACCCCGTCAATGCCGATCGCCTGATGATCGGCAACGATCTCGGCGTCATGATCTCGACCACCCACGGGCGCGAGTGGAACACCGTGCGGCTGCCCATCGCCCAGATGTACCACGTGGCGACCGACACCCGGATTCCGTACAACGTCTACGGACAGATGCAGGACTACTACTCGATGCGGGGCCCGAGCAATTCGCTCGGCGGAAGCATCCACCCCGCGCTGTGGACGAGCACCGCAGGCTGCGAGACGGGGTGGAACGTCCCCGATCCGGTGAACCCCGACATCGTCTGGGGCGGATGCTATGCGGGCTCGGTCGAGCGCTTCGACGCCTCGACGAAACACTCGCGGACCGTGAGCGTCTGGCCCGAGCGTACGATGGGGGCCCCTGCCGGCCGGATCAAGCTGCGCATGAACTGGACGTATCCCATCGCGATCTCGCCGCACGACCACGAGACGGTCTACGTCGGCAGCCAGTTCGTGCACCGCACCCGCGACGGCGGACAGACGTGGGACGACATCAGTCCAGACCTCACGCTCAACGATCCCGCGATGATGGGCGACTCGGGCGGGCTCACCATCGACAACCTGTCGGTCGAGTACGCGGGCGCCGTGTTCGCCATCGCCGAATCGCCTGTCGAGAAGGGCGTCATCTGGGCTGGCACGAACGATGGGCTCGTGCAGGTGACGCGCGACGGCGGGGCGACGTGGTCGAACGTCACGGCCAACATCACGGGCATGCCGGCGAAGATGACGGTCAGCAGCGTCGAACCGTCGCGTTTCGACGCGGGCACCTGCTACATCGCCGTCGATGGCCACCAGGTGAACATCCGCGATCCTCACCTGTACAAGACCACCGACTACGGCCGGACCTGGACGAACATCGGCACGGGCATTCCGAAGAGCGTGCTCAGCTACACGCATGTCGTGCGCGAGGATCCGAAGCGCAGAGGCCTGTTGTACGCCGGCACCGAGAACGCGCTCCTCGTGTCGTTCGACCACGGCCAGACGTGGGATTCGCTGCAGACGAACCTGCCGCAGGCGCCGGTACACTGGCTCACGATCCAGGAGCACTTCAACGACCTGGTGGTCGGGACCTACGGGCGGGGGTTCTGGATCCTCGACGACATCACGCCTCTGCAGCAGCTCACGCCGGCCACCAGGGCCAAGGCGGCTCACCTGTTCGCCCCGAGGAACGCGTACAGGTTCCGGACCATCGAGCGCCGCGACCTCGCACCGGCGGGCGCGTCAGCCGGGCGGAATCCCCCGTACGGAGCGTCGATCAGCTACTGGCTCGCCAAGGCGTCGCGTGACCGTGTCGAACTCAAGGTGCTCGACCCGGCGGGTGCCGTCATCCGCACCGAGCGGCGCGCGGGCGTCGAGGGGCTCAATCGCTGGTGGTGGGACCTGCGCGGTGAACCGACACGCGAGGTGGAACTGCGGACCACGCCGCCGGGCAACCGGGAGGTGTGGAGCGAGAAGCGCTTTGCCGGCAAGGACACGCGGTCGATCGGCTACTACGGGATCGACGTGCCGAAGCGGGGACCGCTGGTGGCGCCAGGTGTCTACACCGTCTCGCTGACGGTCGGCGGCACGACGGTCACCGAGAAGCTCACGGTGCTCAAGGATCCGAACACGAAGGGGAGCGCCGCTGATGTTGCCGCCTCGACGGCACTGGCGCAGAAGATCCATGAGCGGACCAACGAGACCGTCGACCTCATCAACGAGATCGAGTGGTCGCGCAGGCAACTCGAGGATGCCGGGAAGATGCTCGTCGGCCAGGACGCGCACGTCGAGACACGCGCTGCCGCGGCGACGCTCGATGCGAAGTTCCTGCTGGTCGAGAACGAACTGCTGCATCCGACCATCGCCGAGAACGACCTGAAGTCGTTCCGTGGCCCGATGGGGCTGTACCTGAAGTTCCTGTGGCTGCAGGCCGAGGTGCACACGGGCGGTGGCGACGTGAGCGGCAATGCCGACTTCGCGCCGACGCGTGCGCAGTTGGCGGTCTACGACAAGCTCGTCGCCGATCTCGCCGCACAGAAGGCGGCGCTCGAGATCCTCTACCGCGACGATGTGCCGGCGTTCGAGTCGCTCCTGGGCTCGAAAGGGCTGTCGCGGGTCATTCGCGTGCCTGCCAGGACGCCGTCAGTCGAGGTGCCGCGGGCACACGCCGCGGCGGTGGCTGCCTTCAGGGCAGCCTACGAGAAAGAGCTGTTGGCCGACGACGGGTACCTCACACTGTGCGGGCTCCACTACCTGAACGACGGCGAAAACAGTGTTGGCAGCGCGGACGGCAGTGTGGTCAGGTTTCCGGCTGACGTGCTCCCGGCGCGAGCAGGGTCGGTGTTCGTCGAAAAGGGGACGTACCGTTTCGCGCTTCGTGATGGTCTCAAGGCGCGTATCGGAAGCAGGGATGTGACGGCCAGCCCGATGCGCATCTCGGTGCCCGAGGCAGGCCAGGCGGCTGACCGGTTCGACATCGGACGCACGTCGTTCTGGATCCACATGAGCGGCGCGCGGCCGACGGTCCGCGTGCGCGACCCGCAGTGCCACGTGCGGCGGGCCTTCAGCGGGCTGAAGTGGTTCGACGTCGATCCGGCGTGGAAGGCCACGGCAACGTTCACGGCGCACCCGCAGCCCGTGATGCTCGACATCGTCAACATCCGTGGCGACGAGGCGAAGGTGCCGAGTCCGGGCACGCTGCATGTCACGGTCGCCGGGCATGCCTACGACATGGTGCCGGTGAGCGACGGTGACGACCTGCTGGTCTACTTTTCCGACACGACCGCTGGGGTCGAGACCTACAAGGCCGTGCGGTTCGTCAAGGCGGTTGCGCAGGAGGACGGAACGTACGTCATCGACTTCAATACGGCGTACAACCCTCCCTGCGCATACTCGCCGTACACGACGTGCCCGTTTCCGCCCCGGCCCAACCGCCTGCCGATCGCGATTCGCGCGGGGGAACGCAGCTACGCGCAGTAAGGGGCGATCGCCGAGGCGGCGTGACGTCGAGACACCGCGTCGCGGCATGCGGCGGGCGCGATACACTGCGCGTCACTCCAGGGGAGGTGCGTCGAATGGTCGCTCAGGGGATCCGGATGACGATGGCCGTTGCCGGCGCGCTGGCCGCGTCAGTCGCGTGGGCACAGGTCCCTCAGCCGCGTTCGGCGGCCGAGGACCAGGTGCGCGCCACCGAGTTGGCGTTCGCGAAAACGATGGCTGACAGGGACCACGCCGCGTTCGCCTCGTTCCTTGCCGACGACACCGTGTTCTTCGGAGGTGGAGAGCCGCTGCGGGGCAAGGCGGCGGTGGCAGCGGCATGGAAGCGGTTCTACGAGGGCGCATCGGCACCGTTCTCGTGGCGGCCCGAGCGCGTCGCGGTGCTCGGGTCGGGTGACCTTGCCCTGTCGACGGGACCAGTGTTCGACCCGTCGGGCGCGCGCACCTCGACGTTCAACTCGGTCTGGAGGCGCCGCGCTGACGGCACGTGGACGATCATCTTCGACATCGGCTGTCCGCCGTGTGCCCAGCAGGCGCGCGCGGCGCAGGCCGCTGGGCAGGAGCCGCGCGTGGACGAACGTGTGACCGGGATCAACGTCGGAGGCTGGCCAACGCCGCGCGGACACTACTCGCCCGGCGTGGTGGCCAACGGGTTCGTCTTCGTGTCGGGGCAGCTGCCGGTCGAGCAGCCCGCCGGCACGCCCCGGCCCGATCTCGGCGTCCGGGAACAGACGCTGCTCGCGCTGCGAAACCTCGATGCCGTGCTGGCGGCGGCCGGGACGACCCGCGACAAGGTGACGAAGGTCACCCTGTTCGTCAGCGACATCGCCGCGTGGGACGACGTCAATGCGGCGTATGCCGAGTTCTTCGGCAGCCACCGGCCCGCGCGGTCGGTCGTGCCGTCGGGCGCGCTGCACTTCGGCGTCAAGGTCGAGATCGAGGCGATCGCGCTCGCCGCGCGCTGACCGGCGCCTGCCTCGCTCGCCTGGCACCGTGCGCACGCCGGCCGTGGCCGTGTCGCTGCGGCGGCATCGCAGCTGCAGCTCGGGCCGTGGCTGAGGTATCCTGCCGCGCATGAGCCTCCCCGTCGATCGTCGCGACTTCCTCAAGAGCACGCTTGGCGCCGGAGTCGGCGCCGCGGCGCTGGCGTCGTCTCAGCCCGTCTCGGCGCAGCGACAGGCCAGTGCGTCCGCGACGTTGTTTGCGGCTCCCGCCCTGCCGCGCGTTCGCGTGGGCGTCATCGGCCTCGGAAACCAGGGGCCATCGCACGTCGAGAACTTCACGAAGATCGAAGGGGTCGACATCGTCGCCCTGTGCGATCTCGTACCGGCCAAGGTCGAGAAGGTGCAGGCCATGGTCGAGAAGGCCGGGGCGCCGCGACCGGCCGGATATTCGGGCAATCCGGACGCGTGGCGACGACTCTGCGACAGCGATCTCGACCTGGTGTTCATCGCGACGCCGTGGGACATGCACGCGCCGATGGCCATCGAGGCCATGAAGAAGGGCAAGCATGCCGCCGTCGAGGTGCCGATGGCGGTGACGCTCGACGAGTGCTGGCAGATGGTCGAGACGGCCGCGCAGACGAAGCGCCACTGCGTGATGATGGAGAACTGCTGCTACGACCGCGTCGAGATGATGATCCTCAACATGGTCCGCCAGCAGGTCTTCGGTGAACTGCTGCATGCCGAGTGCGGGTACCTCCACGACCTGCGCGCGCTGAAGCTGAGCCCGACCTACTACGAGAACCGCTGGCGGATCGACCACTCGGTGGCCCGCAACGGTGACGTCTACCCGACGCACGGCCTCGGGCCGGTCGCGCAATGGCTCGACATCAACCGCGGCAACCGCTTCGAGTCGCTCGTGTCGATGAGCACGAACGCACGCGGTCTCGCCGAATTTGCGGCCGCGCACATCGGGCCGACGAGCCGCGAAGCCACGCAACGCTACGCGCTCGGCGATGTGGTCAACACGCTCATCCGCACCTCGCGCGGGCAGACAGTCCTCGTCACACACGACACCAACCTGCCGCGCCCGTACTCGCGCCGCATCCTGCTGCAGGGCGCCCGGGGGCTCGTGCAGAAGTACCCCGAGCCGCGCATCCACATCGAGGGCCGCAGCCCCGAGCACAAATGGGACGATCTGCTGGCGTGGCGCGAGCAGTACGAGCACCCGGTGTGGAAGACCCTCGAAGAACGGTCGCGCGGCGCCGGGCACGGCGGCATGGACTTCATCGAGGACTTCCGCCTGATCCAGAGCCTGCGGACGGGGACGCCCATGGACATGGACGTCTACGACGGGGCGGCGCTCAGTTCGGTGTCTGCGCTGAGCGAGCAGTCGATCGCGGGCGGACGCGTCGTCGCGGTGCCCGACTTCACGCGCGGGGCCTGGCAGCAGCGGCCCGCGCTCGGGATCGTCAACGTCTAAGGCGCCGGCTGGGCGGCCCGCGCGGCGTCGGCGGGCTGCCTGGCGCCTCCCCATGGTGCCCGGCCACGCGCTTGCCGGATGAAGGGCAACGCCAGCGCGGTGGCCGGGAACCGGCGGGGACGCGGTGACTAGCCCTGCTCGTCGGCCGAGGGGCCGTACATCGACGGGACCGGGATGTCGTTGAGTCGCAGGTAGACCGACAACTGCGCGCGATGGTGGATGACGTGGTTCATCACCCACGTCCGGACGCACCCGATCCTCGGGATCGTGAACAGATCCTGGCCCGCCATCTTCAGCGTCCAGCCCACCACGAAGTCCGCATCCGACGCGCCCGCCAGCACGGCGCGGGCGTCCGCGACGTTCTTGTCGAACAGCGCCAGCAAGTCGGCCGTTGACGTGAACGGCGGCGTCTTCATCGGTTCCTGCCCCGGGGGCGCCATGTCGAACTCGGTCGTCGTCATGGTCATCGTCGTCCACCCGACCAGCGTGCCGATGTGCTGTGAGAGCGCGCCCATGCTGAACGACTTGTCGTGGGGCTTCCAGTTGGCTCTGGCGTCGGGGACGCGTTCGAGGACCTTGCGCGTCGTGGCCATCTCGTGATCGAACTCGGGCAACAGGCTCTGCGAAATCGACATCTCTGGGGCTCCTCTGAGGGTGACTGGCGAAAGATTAGAACACGAAGATACGGCGAAAGCAAGGGCCCGGGCCACCCCGGGTGAGCCTACGACCACTGGTAGTAGCACAACGCCACTGCTACGGTGGCGCACCGGGACGACGTCCGGGCGACGGTGCCCGTTCATGGGTGGGTGTTTGCGACAAGGAGTGTCACGCGTGCGTCTGTCGTGGTTGCCGGTGCTGGTTGCAGGAGTGTCGTGCGTGTTCGGGTTCGCCGCGTCTGCCGCCGCCCTCGAGGCCAGGCTCATCGATCGCCGATCGGGCGAGCCGGTGCGCAACGCCTCGGTGTCGATCCTCGGCCTCACCGGGACGACGACGACCGATGGCGAGGGCCGCTTCACGTGGGCACCGTCGCCGACTCCGCCGTTCGACGTGCTCGTCGTCCTCGAAGGCGGGCGCGTGCTGCGTCCCGTGCACATCGCTGAACTGCCCGCGGCCGGCGCCCTCGAGGTCGGGATCGAGCCGATGTTCGAGGAAGAACTCGTGGTGTCGGCGCCGGTGGCCCCGAACATCGCGGCCATGCCGGCCAGTGCGACCACGCTGCTGGGGCGCCGCGAAGTCGAGATGCGCGCGCCCGGCAACCTCACGCAGGCCCTCGAACAGATTCCTGGCGTCGTGCAGGTCTCGGAAGGGCAGGCCGCGGTCCCGGCCATCCGGGGCCTCGCGCGCGGCCGTACGCTGATCCTCGTCGACGGCGCCCGCGTCACGTCAGAACGGCGCGTCGGGCCGAGCGCGACGTTCCTCGACCCGCTCATCCTCGACACGGTGGAAGTGGCACGCGGCCCGGGATCGGTCGCCTACGGGTCTGACGCCTTCGGCGGGGTCATCCTGGCGACGACGCGGCGCCTGGCGCCGAACACGCCGCTGATGTTCAAGGCGACGACGACGCTCGGGGCGGGGATTCCCGAGTGGCGCGCGCACGCCGAACTTGGTGGCGGCTGGGCGACCGGTTCGCTGCTCGTGCAGGCGCACGGGCGCGAGGCCGACGACTATCGCAGCCCTGCGGACGACGTCTTCAACTCGGGCTGGCGAGACACCGGTTTCGTCGTGCGCGGCGAGCAGGTCGTTGGTCGCGGGCTCTTCTCGGGCGTCTGGCAGAGCGACTTCGCGCGCGACGTCGAGCGGCCGCGCAACAACTCCACGACGGTCAGGTTCTACTATCCAACCGAGGATTCGCACCGGGCGACGGCATCGTACGACCTGCGCAACCTCGCCGGCTTCAGCCGCCTCGGCGTGACGGGGTTCCTCGGCTGGTCGAGCGTCGTCACCGATCAGGATCGGTACGCGACGCCGAGTCGCGTGCGCAGCATCGAGCGCGCCGACGTCACGGGGCGTGATTTTCACGTCAAGGGCTTCGCCGAGCGCATCATCGGCAACGCCCGCCTCGAGGGCGGTGTCGATGTCAACGGCCGCTTCGGCCTGCGCGCGCTCGACGTCATCGTGACCTACGACCGTGCCGGCAGCATCGCCGCGCAATCCGAGAACGTGTCGATCGACGACGCGCGGCGCGTCGACATCGGCGCGTACGTCACGGCCGATGTCGGCGTGCAGCCGTGGCTCATGGTGTCGGGCGGCGCGCGCCTCGACCAGGTGACGAGCCGCAACTCGGGCGGCTACTTCGGCGATCGTTCGGTGTCGCATGCCGCGGCGTCGGGCTTCGCCTCGGCGACGGCGGCCGTCGGACGTGGCTGGAGCCTCACCGGACAGGTGGCGCGCGGTTTCCGCGATCCCACGTTGTCGGACCGCTTCTTCCGTGGGCCATCGGGCCGGGGGTTCATCACCGGGAACCCCGACCTGCAGCCCGAGACGAGCCTCCAGTACGACGGGGCGCTCCGCTACACGGCGGGCCGGCTGCGCGTTGGCGTGTTCGGGTACCACTACCGGATCAGCGACCTGATCGAGCGATACCAGACGGTCACGGACTTCTTCTTCTTCCGCAACAGCGGACGCGCCCGCATCCGCGGTGTCGAGGTCGAGTCGTCGGCAACGCTCGGTCGATGGACGACGGTGTCGGCGTCGGTGCAGCGCTCACGCGGCGAACTGCTCGGCGACGGCACCGCCATCGACGACATCGGCGCTGACTCGATCAGCGCCCAGATCCAGCAACAGTTCAGCTCACGCGTCAACGTCTCGCTGCGCGCGGCGGCCTACGGCCGCGACTCGCGGCCTGGTCCGTCGGAGATCGAAACGCCCGGCTACGTGCGTGTCGATGCGTCGACCAACGTCCGGCTGTCGAAGCACCTCGAACTGCAGGGCGCGGTGCGCAACCTCCTCGACCGGGAGTATTTTGCCAGTCCCGATCCGCGCACCGTGCTGGCGGCAGGCGTGTCCGGGTCGGTGACGGCGGTCGTTGCGTTCTAGTGGGCTGGCAGCGCGGCAGCGGCGACTCGCCGTCGCCTTCGGGCTGGGCACGGCGGCACCGGGCCGGCTCGCGCGCACCGCGTTTGGGCTGGCGAGGTTCCGCGGGGGTGGGGTAGTGTGGTGCGCATGTCTGGCAGGTCGTTGCGGTTCTGGGGCTTTCGGCCTCCGAGGGAGGTGGCCGATGGCGCGCTCGGCACGCTCGAGCGCCGGGTCCTCGACGTCACGACCGCGATGGGCGAAGCCAGCGTCAGGGATGTTGCCGCGCACCTCGACCCATCCGCGGCCTACACCACGGTGATGACGACGCTCGATCGCCTGTACCGCAAGGGCATGCTCGATCGTGTGAAGCACGGCCGTGCGTTCGTCTACCGCGCCGTGCACACCACCTCCGACATCCAGCGCACGATGGCGACTGCCCTCGTCGACGGCGTGCTGGGCCGCGGTGATGCGCACGCGGTGCCCCTCCTGTCGTCGCTGGTCGATGCCGTGACCGAGCACGATGCCCGCTACCTGGACACGCTCGAGCAACTCGTCCGCGACAAGCGCGAGGCGCTCGCGAAAAAGGACGGCGACTGATGCGCCTGGTGGCATTCAGCGTCGTCGTGGCCTGTGCCTGGTTCGTTGCGGTCAACCTGGTGGCATCGGCCGTCGCATGGTGGCTCACGCCGGCAGTCGTGTCTCGCGCGGCGGGATTCGACGCGGCCGGGCGTGCGTCAGCGCTGTTTGCCTGGAGGATGTGGCCGTCGGTGCTGAGCCTGATGGTCAGCATCGGTGTGGCGTGGCCGTCGTTCCTGATGCACGAATCGAGCAGTGCCGACGAGCCGCTGACCGGGTGGTTGATTGCGGCGATCGCGATTGCTGTGGCGCTGTTGGCGATGGGCGTGGGGGCGGTCTGGCGCGCCTCGCGCGCTGCTCACGTCCGGGCGACGCGCTGGAAGGCCGGCGCCAGGCCCGTTGGCCCCGGTACGCTGCTCGTCGCGCGGGATCTCGCGACTGCGGCCGTGGCTGGCGTCTGGCGTCCCACGGTCTTCGTCTCGAGGCGGTTGTCTGACGTGCTCACGCCCGGCGAACTGCGGGCCGTGCTTGCCCACGAGTGGGCACACGCGGCGGCCCGCGACAACGTCAAGCGTGCCCTGCTGCTTGCGGCCCCGGATCCCATGCGCTTCACCCGGCGTGGCGCGGCGATCGTCGAGGGCTGGATGACGGCCAC
This sequence comes from Acidobacteriota bacterium, assembly GCA_016789685.1. GTDB lineage: Bacteria > Acidobacteriota > Vicinamibacteria > Vicinamibacterales > JAFNAJ01 > JAEUQQ01. The sequence goes on from JAEUQQ010000619.1 coordinate 16,518, forward strand.
CGAGCATGCGGCTGACGACCGTGTCGCCGCGCTGGGGCGAGCGGCGGCCGTCGACCTGGCCAGCGCCCTGGTCAAGGCGGCTCGCGTGCTCGGGGCTGGCGGTGCCGAACCGGCGCTCGTCCGCAATGTCGCGGGTCACGGCGACCTGCCTGGCCGGGTGCTCCGGCTGCTCGACGATGCCGACTCCCACCGGCGCGCCACCGTCCTGTGGCCGAGGTTGCTGATGCGTGGGCTCGCCGCCGTGATGGTGCTGGGCCCGGCGGTGTGCACGCCGGCATTCTCGCCCGCAGTGCACGCGGTGTCGGAGTTCTTCGTCAACGGCCGGTTCTGACGGGCCGTCTCGGGAGCCGGGCGCTACGCGTCGGCGTCGCGCCGTGGAGCGCTCAGCAGCGGGCCGTCTTCGCGCGTCATCGTCACGGCGATGGGGCAGACGCCGAGCAGCGCGATCAGCCACTCGGTGCCGCTGACCGCGCGGTTGAGGATGCTGAAGCGGGCGTGCTGGCCCGCCGCGACATCAAACGTCACCGTCTTCCACACCAGCGTGTTGTTGGCCCGGAGCGTGTGCTCGCCGGCCGCGATGGTGCGCGTCGCCGACTGCCCGAAGAGCAGTGTGGCCACGTGCTGGCCGTCGATCGACATGATGACCTGGCGGTCCTTGATGTCGCGCTCGTCGGTGCGAGTGATGGTGATGGTCGCAGTGCCGGGCCGGGTGTCTGGCGTCTGATCGTCCACGCGTCCTCCGACGCCGATGCGGCCCGTCGGCAGGCGCGGCAGCGGTCGTGGTTGACAGCAGTGTACCGCAGGCCGGGCGACGGGCCCGTGCGCGACGCGTGCGACGTCGCCAGCAGGTGACAGACACCGGTGCCAATCATGCGAAACGCATGAGACAGCGCGGCCACGCATCTGGCGCGAGGTTTGCGTCTTCGCGACATGCGTCTTGCTGGAGATACTGCCATGACCATCCCGAAGGCCAGAGTCCTCGTGCTCCCCGCCCTTGCCGCCATCCTCGTGCTGTCTGCGGCCACTGCCGAAGCGCAGCGTGGCCGCGTCGTCCACCATCCCCGCCGGGCCACCACCGTCGTCGTCGGGTCGTCATGGGCGTTCGGCTCCCCGTGGTACGACCCCTACTGGGGCTGGGGTGGCTGGGGGCAGTGGTATCCGTACCCGATGGGGCCGCGCGCGTACTGGGGCGCCCGCTACTACGAACCCGAAGGATCCGTGAAGCTCGACGTGACGCCCAAGGACACCGAAGTGTTCGTCGATGGCTACAAGGCCGGCGTCGTCGACGACTTCAACGGCACCTTCCAGCGCCTGCGCCTGCCCGAGGGGCGCTACACGATCGTGCTCTACAGGGAGGGCACCAGGACCGAGACGCAGAACATCCTCGTGCGCGAAGGCGAAGTCGTGAAGTTCAAGCACGTCATGCAGCCGCTCGACGCCGGTGTGCCGAATGAACCACGCCCGGTGCCCTCGACTCCGCCGACAGCGGCGCAGGCGACCCCCGGACGCGCGCGCAGTCCGATTGGAGAGCGTGCCGTCGGGCGCGCCTCGCGATTGGGCACGCTGGCGCTTCGTGTGCAGCCCGAGGATGCCGAGGTCCTGATCGACGACGAGCCGTGGGAGGGTGACGCCACGGCCGGCGGCCGGCTGCTCGTCGACGTGGCACCGGGGGTTCGACGCGTCGAGGTGCGCAAGGAGGGGTTCGTGACGTTCGTGACCGACGTGCGGATCCGCCGTGGCGAGACCAC
>JAEUQQ010000642.1 GCA_016789685.1 Acidobacteriota bacterium
TGATCGGCGAGTCCGAACGCACGGCACAACTGCGCGCCCAGGCGGCGGGCGTCGACGTCGCCGCGATCGCTGAAGTGCGGTCCGGCGACTTCGCGACCGGGGCCGTTGTTGCGCAGTCGCCCTCGGCCTCCACGCGCGCCAACCGCGTCGCCCTGCTGGTGAACCGGGGCGCGGCGGGCCGAAGTTACGTGATGCCCGATCTCGTCGGCACCGACGCCGAGCGCGCGGCCGACATCCTCAGGCAGCGCGGCTTCCGCGTGTCAATCGTCGGGACGCAGCCGTACCCCGGCGTCCCGGCCGGCATCGTCCTGCGCCAGCAGCCGCAAGGCGGCTACCAGGTGGGGTCGGGCGACCCGATCTCGCTCGAGGTGACCCGGTGAGCCCGTCGCGTCCCATCCTGATGGCCCCCTCGCTGCTGTCGGCCGACTTCGCCGCCCTCGGCGCGTCGATCCGTGTCGTCGAGGACGCCGGGGCCGACCTGCTCCACGTCGATGTGATGGACGGGCATTTCGTCCCCAACATCACGATCGGGCCGCCGGTGGTCAAGGCCGTCAAACGGGTGACCGGCCTGCCACTCGACGTGCACCTGATGATCGAACGCCCCGACGACTACCTCGAGGCCTTCGTCGAGGCTGGCGCCTCGCTGGTGTCGGTCCACGTCGAGGTCCTCGCGCACCTGCACCGGACGCTGCACCGGATCAAGGCCCTGGGCGCGCGCGCCGGCGTGGTCCTGAATCCGGCGACCCCGGTGTCGGCAATCGAGGAAGTCGTCGGCGACCTCGACTTCGTGCTGGTGATGTCGGTGAACCCGGGGTTCGGCGGACAGCGCTTCATCGCGCGCAGCGTCGAGAAGATTCGCGCCATCAGGCAGATGCTTGACGCGGCAGGCCGCGACGACGTCGCCATCGAGGTCGACGGCGGCATCGACGCGACGACGGCGCCCCTGGTGGTGGCCGCTGGCGCCTCGATGCTCGTAGCCGGCAATGCGATTTTTGCGCAGCCCGACCCGCCGGCGGCCATGGCCCGCATCCGTGCGGCGGCGCTCGGGGCGGCCCGCTGACGGCATGGCCGCCTCGCATACCGCCAGCGTGCGCGTGCGCTACGCCGAAACCGACCAGATGGGAGTGGTCTACCACTCCAACTACTTCGTCTGGTTCGAGGTCGGCCGGTGCGAGTTGCTCCGGGCCCTGGGCTGGAGCTATCGCGAGCTCGAAGCCGGCGGGGTGTCGCTGCCGGTCATCTCGGCCTCCTGTGACTATCACCGGTCGGGGCACTATGATGATGCGATCGACATCCACGCCACTGGCACGGTGCTGTCGGCGGTGCGGGTACAGTTCGACTACCGGGTGCAGCGGGGAGACACGGTCCTGGCGACAGGCCGTACCGTCCATGCGGCGCTCAACACCGAGGGGCGGCCCTGTCGCCTTCCGCAACGCGTGAGAGACCTGCTGTCATGAACGCCCTGGTTACCGGCGCCGCCGGCTTCATCGGCTCGACCCTCGCCGCCCGCCTGCTCGAACGTGGCGCGACGGTGACGGGCATCGACTGTTTCACCGATTACTACCCGCGGTTCATCAAGGAATCGAATCTCGCGCCCCTGCTGGCGCAGCCGGGCTTCCGCTTCGTCGAGGATCAGCTCCAGTCGACGGACATCGGCGGGCTGCTCGACGGCGTGACGCACGTCTTCCACCTGGCCGCGCAGGCGGGCGTTCGCAAGAGCTGGGGGAAGGATTTCGAGACGTACACGGTCAACAACATCGAGGCGACGCAGGTGCTGCTCGAGGCCTGTGTGGGCCGGCCGATCGAGAAGCTCGTCTATGCCTCGAGCTCGTCGGTGTATGGCGACGATGTGGAGCTTCCGTTCCGCGAGATGTCGGTGCTGCGGCCGGTGTCACCCTACGGCGTGAGCAAGCTGGCCGCCGAACAGCTCTGCTACCTCTATTTCGTGAACCATGGCGTGCCCACGGTGTCGCTCCGCTACTTCACGGTGTATGGCCCGAAGCAGCGGCCCGACATGGGCTTCCACAAGTTCTTCAAGGCGGTCCTGCGCGGTGAGGCGATCGGGGTCTACGGCGACGGCGAGCAGACGCGCGACTTCACGTTCGTGGCCGACGCCGTGACGGCGACTGCCGACGCGGCCGCCAAAGGCATCGCCGGGCGCGTCTACAACATTGGCGGCGGCTCGCGGGTGACGGTCAACCACGTGCTCGATTTGATCGGGCAGGTGACCGCGACGCCCGTCACGATCCGGCGCGAGGCGTCGCAGAAGGGCGACATGCGCAACACCTACGCCGACACGTCGCTGGCACGCGCCGAGATTGGGTTCGCACCGTCGGTGACGCTCGCCGACGGCCTGCGGGCCGAGTACGAATGGTTGAAGAGTTCGCCGGCCATCCTGGCCCTGTGAGACCGATGATCCGACTGTTTCGTCCCCTGCTGTCGCCCCGTGTGCTGGTCGCCGTCGCGGCCTGTGCCCTCGCCGTCGCCTGCGGCACCAAGCGCACGACGGTGCCCCAGGGCACCCTCGACCCCGACAAACTGCTGTACGAACGCGGCACCGCGGCGCTCAACGACCGGAAGTGGTTCACGGCGCGCGAGTACTTCCGGCAGATCGTGGATGGCTACCCGCAGAGCACCTTCCGCGCCGACTCGAAGCTCGGGCTGGCCGATTCGTATCTCGGCGAGAAGTCGTCGGAGTCCTACGTGCTCGCGGTCAACGAGTACCGTGAGTTCCTGACGTTCTTCCCGACGCACGAGCGGGCCGACTATGCGCAGTACAAGCTGGCCATGTGCTACCACGGCCAGATGGCCAAGGCCGAGCGCGACCAGACCAACACCAAGGAGGCGGTCAAGGAGTTCGACGCCTTCTTCGAGCGCTTCCCCAACAGCAGCCTGGCCGCCGAGGCGCGGGCGAAGCAGCGCGAGGCCAAGGATCGCCTGAGCGAGTCGAGCTACCGGGTGGGGCTCTTCTACTTCCGCTCGCGCTGGTATCCGGGTGCGGTCGATCGCTTCAAGCAGGTGCTGAAAGACGACCCGGGGTTCACGGGGCGCGACGCCGTCTACTACTACCTGGCGGAAGCGCTGGCCAAGGCGCAGGCCAATGCCGAGGCCCTGCCGTATTTCGAGCGCCTGGTGGCCGAGTTCGAGAAGAGCGAATACCTGGCGCAGGCCCAGACGCGCATCACCGAGCTGCGCGCGCTCGTTGCGGCGGCCCCGCCTCCCCCGCCCAAGGTGGATCCGCCAAAGGTCGACCCGCCCAAGTAGGGGCAGACCGGATCAACGCGTGCCCGTGCGGCGCTCCGGGGTCTGGGCGCGCTCGCGGGCCGCGCTGATGTCGGTGACCTTGGGGCTCATGACGAAGCTGAAACGCCGGTAGTAGTCGGCCGCCGACCAGAGGGCGATGCCGAGCACGATCCACATCGCGACCTGCCCGATCAGCACGAACAGCGGCACGCCGGCCCGCCCAACCAGCAGGAACAGCACCGCCGCCACCTGCCAGCCCATCTTCCACTTGCCCAGCGACGAGGCGGCGATCACCACGCCGCGGTTCGAGGCAATGCCGCGCAGGCCCGTCACCAGCAGCTCGCGGCCGATGATGGCCGCCGCCATCCAGGCCGGCGTCAGCTCCATCTGGACCAGCGAGACCAGGGCCGCCGTGATCAGGAGCTTGTCGGCGACCGGGTCCATCAGCTGGCCCAGGGTCGTGACCTGCTTGCGCCGCCTGGCGAGGTAGCCATCGAGCCAGTCGGTGATCGACGCGATCGCGAAGATGACCGCCGCGACCAGTTCCTTGGGAAAACCGAGGATCCGCGGCCCGCTGAACTCGGTGATCAGGATCACCACGAGCAGCGGAACGAGGA
>JAEUQQ010000704.1 GCA_016789685.1 Acidobacteriota bacterium
GCCCACCTCGAAGCCCGTCTCGAACCCGCGCACGGTGCCCGTGCCGCCGAGCATCGACCTCAGGTACGGTGGCAGCGCAGCGTCGGTGGTCTCGTAGCGCCCGCTCACAGCAATCACGCTGGTGCCGACGAAGCCGACGAAGCCCTGCGCGACGACATCGGTGCGCCTGAGGCGCCGGTCGGTGGGATCCACGAACGCCGCCTCGTCGCCGAACGTGAGCCACCGGACGCGTCCGCGCGCGAAGACGGCATTGCGCGGGAAGGTCGGGTCGGTCCGCGTGTCGATGCCGGCCTCGAGCCCCACGGTGGTGTGCCGCTCGTCGAGCACGCCGAACTCGACGTCGCTCCATCCGGCCATCGCGGCCACGGTAGCGGCCTTGACGCGCGTCCGGAGCGTGCCCTGCACGTCGAGGCGACGGTCGTCCATCCCGTAGTACGGATGCTCGCGTTGCGAGAGCGACGCCGACGAACTCAGTGACGTGACGCCGGGTCCCGTCTCGAATGCCTTCTCGAGTTCGGCCGCCACGCGGCGGGTGCCACCCCAGCTCGCCGGCAGCGACAGCCGGCTCCGAGACCCCAGGGGATCCACGAACGACACCCGCGCCCCGTAGGAGAGGCCGTAGCCATCCTCGTAATCGAGGATGGGCAGGAACATCGTGCTGCTGCGAAGGCGCCTGAGCACCGGCGGCGATCGGTCGATGCGCAGATCTGGCGTCACGCCCGGCCGCTCGCGGACGACGATGAGGATGGCGACCTGCGACGGATCGTCGATGGAGCGCGAGCGCACGCGCAGCTCGACGTCGTCGAAGTGCGACGAGGCGCGCAGGCGCGTCGTGGCCTGCCCGAGGTCGGCCTCAGAAACCGGCGTGCCGATGGGAATAGCGGCCAGCCCGAGGATTTCGGTTTCTGGCGTCGTGTGATTGCCGTGCACGCGGACCTCGAGCACGGTGAACGCCTGGGCCGGGGCCGGTTGTGCGTGCGCCGCGTGTGCGGCACACAACGAGAGCGCGAGATACGAGGCCACGAGCGGTGCGCGCATGGTCACTCGTCCTCGCGCACGTGGATCGTCGTGGTGGTCTCGCCGCGGCGATAGCCAGAGAACTCGCGCTGGTAGTCGACGCGGAACGTGCCCGTGGCGAGCGTGATCGACCCGTCCATCACGATCCTCGACGGCATCCAGACCCCGTCGAGCACCGTGGCCATCGTCATCGAGGCGCGCGCGCCGTCGACCCGTACGAGCGACCGGCCGGGCAGGAAGCCGAAGTCGACGTTCTCGAACGTGTAGCGCACGATCTGCTTCGCCCCGGGATCGACCCAGAGCGTCACGAGCGACACCTTGTTCATCTTGCGTTCGATCTCGACCTCGTCGGGGTCGTGGGATTGCGTGGCGCGGTCGGGATCGTCGGCAAACAGCTTGCTGGGCAGGTACTCGATCCTGAGCACGCTGCGTCCGTCGAGGGTGTCGCGGCCCGCGAAGTAGTAGTTGCCGGGCTCGAACTTGAAGCGCAGGAAGTAGGCCTCAGAGACGAAACGTGGTTCGAGCGAGGGGCTCAGCGACGGAGCCGGCGCATCGCCGGGTTCAGGTTCGGGGGGCGCCGATGCGCCGGACTGCTCGCGCGTGACCTTGACCTCGACGCCCGCGCTCTTGCCGATGCCGACACTGACCTGGCGTCGTCCCTTCCGCTCGCGCTGACGCGCCTCGCGCGCCTGCTCGGAACGCACCCACTCGTCTTCTGCCTTCCGGCGCTCGTCTTCGGAGACGGTCACGCCGTTGGCCCTGACCGGGCTCCTGACCCCGATGCCGTCGCGCGCGTACCAGGTGTACTCGCGATCCTGGCCGAACATCCGGGCGCCATCGGGCCCGAGCAGGGCAAATCGCTCGCGCTCGTCGAGCACGTAGTCGCGCAGGTGCGTCCACACGGCGTCGCGGTTGGCGAGCACCTGCTCCATGAGGATGTCGAGGTCGGTGCGGGGCGACGCCGCCGGCCCGGGCGCCTGGGCGGCGGGCGCTGCGAGCGCGGCCACGGCCACGAAGACGAGGGCGACAGGCGTCTGCCACGAAGGGCGGCGCGGGGATGTGCGGGGCACGCGTGACTCCAAGCTGGCAGGCCGAGCACTTAGACGACGGCGGCGTTGCGACGGTTCTGGGCGCCGGGAGGTGTTTCGCATACGATGGGGCCTCCTGGACAACGGTTCCATCGCTGGAGGTCTGCGCATGGGCGCATCGCGCCGCGAGTTCATCGGCCTGGCCGGGGCCGCCGCCGTCGGGTCTGCGATTCGTGTGCGCGGGCAGGTCACCACACCGCGCCGGGTGCCGGTCATCGACGGGCTCGGCGAGATTCACCTCGACTACGGCCCCGACCTGCTCGACGCCATCCGCTCGACGGGCATGCGCGGGTGTGTCGTGACGGTCGGCAACCCCGCGCTGCAGGGGGCGACGGCGTTCGACGACATGCTGGCCGAGATCACGGCCTACGATCGCCACATCGCGGCGAACACGGGACGCCTGTCGCGCGCCACGACCGCCGCCGACATTGGCGCCTCTGACGCGCTGGCGCTCGTCTACTACACGCAGAACGCCACGCCGCTCGGCGACGATCTCGCGCGCGTCGATGCGCTGAAGCAACTCGGCGTGCGGATCATCCAGCTCACCTACAACACGCGGAACCTGCTCGGCGACGGTTGTCTCGAGCGCACCGACAGTGGCCTGAGCCACTTCGGCGTGGCGGTCGTCGAGCGCATGAACGAGCTGCGGATGCTGGTCGATGCGTCGCACTGCGGGCACGCGACCACCGACGACGCGATTCGCGTGTCGAGGCACCCGGTTGCGATCACCCATTCGGCCTGCGCGTCGGTGTTCGAGCACCCGCGCTGCAAGCGCGACAGCACCTTGCGCGCGCTCGCCGACAAGGGGGGAGTGGTCGGCATCTTCCAGATCAACCCCTACCTGGGCCCGAAGGAGCGGAACACGCTCGACGACTTCCTGGCGCACGTCGATCACGCCGTGCGCGTGGCCGGCATCGAGGCGGTGGGGATCGGCAGCGATCGCGAGCACCGCACGATTCCCGACACCGAGGACGAGAAGCAGAAGCTGATCGCCGAGCTGTCGCGGCTGCGGCCGGTGACGGCGTCGAACTTCCGCTGGCCGTTCTTCATCAGCGAGCTGAACCACCCGCGGCGGATGCAGACGATCGCCGACGCGCTCGCGCGCCGCGGCCGCACGTCCTCGGAGGTCGACAAGATCCTGGGCGGGAATTTCCTGCGCCTGTTCCGCGACGTCTGGTGAGGCGGGGTCACATCTTTCATCATCACTTCTTGCACGCTCTGACCCCTGGCGTGCGTCCACACGCTGATTCGCTGCGCTCTTCCTCCCGTCTCAGGCGCAACCGAAGCGCCACTCGGTCGTCGAGCGGTAGGCCTCGCCCGGCCGCAGCACCGTCGGCGGAAACCCCGGCTGGTTCGGCGAGTCGGGGAAGTGCTGCGTCTCGAGGCAGAACCCGTGACGCCGGCGGAGCGGCCGCCCCCTCTTGCCGACCAGCGTGCCATCGAGCTTGTTGCCCGCGTAGAACTGCATACCCGGTTCGGTGGTGTAGACCTCGAGCGTCCGGCCGCTCGACGGCTCGCTGGCGCGCGCCGCGCGCCTGAGCGTTCCCATCTCGCCTCGCACGACGACGTTGTGGTCGTAGCCCCCGGTGAGCAGCAGTTGCGGATGCTGGGCGTCGATACGCGCGCCGATCGGCGTCGGCACACGGAAGTCGAACGGGGTGCCTTCGAC
>JAEUQQ010000740.1 GCA_016789685.1 Acidobacteriota bacterium
GATGCCGTCGACACGATCGAACGGTCCGGTGGCGTCACAAGGCGCATATTGTTAGAGCAAACAGCGCGAACCTTGAATAGCCCGATCGCTTATTCAAGTCACGCGAAACAAGGGAAGCCCATGCACCGAGGCCTGACGGGACGCTACGTGACCTCGACGACCGCCGGCGAGACGACGCGCGCGTTCGTGCCTCGCCCTTTGCCGCCGGAGCCCCCTCTTGCCCTGACGGGACCGCGGCATCGGCTGCTTGAACGGGCGACGTTGGCCCTCGGACGACTGGACAGCTTCACGAGCCTGCTGCCCGACCGCCAGCTCTTCCTCTACGCAGCACGGCGAGCGGCGATCGACGCGAGGGTGCGTGATCACTCGCCTCGACATGGTGGGCCGGCCCGGCAGCACCTGGACCGCCGCACTCGCCCTCCTTCCCGAGCGACGCGATCGGGCGACACTCGGAACGTTCGATCCGCCCGAATCGACGGCGTCGATCACCAGGCACGTGGTCGATGTCAGCGTAGGCGGGACGAACCCGATCAAGGGCACGCTGGCGCTGGAGACGCTCGCGCATGTCAAGGTGCACGGCGTCACGGTGCGTGGTCAGGGAACCGCACCGATGGAGTTCTTTCCCGCAGGCAGACGCGGCAATTACTTCAACGACCAGCAACGCGACGCCTGGTCGGCGCAATGGCGATCGGCAGTGTCGGGCGTGCGGCAGCACCTGGCCGGCACGCACTTCTTCAAGGCCGGTGGCGACGTCCTGTTTGCGTCGTCGCGTGAGCACAGCACCTATCGGCCCGTCCTGATCAAGCGCGCCGACGACTCGCTGGCACGCGCGATCGTCTTTGAACCCTCGGACGGCACCGCGCGGTCGGCCTGGGATGTGACGGTGTTCGCCCAGGACCGCTGGCAGCCTCGCTCGTCGCTCCTCGTCGATGCCGGCCTGCGGATGGACCGGTCGGGCGTCATCGGCACGACCACGGTATCGCCCAGAATCGGCGTGCGCGTCGGTCTTGGACCTCGCGACCGTGTGACGCTGGGCGCAGGCGTCGGCCGGTTCGTCGAGGCGACGCCCCTCGTCATCGCAAGCACGGACGCGCTGGCGGCACGAACGGTGACCGACTTCGACGCCTTCGGTCGGCAGGCCGGAGACCGAAGGCACCTGGTCCCGCGATTCGGTGCCAGCAGCTGGCAAGCACCCCGGGCACTCACCTGGCACGTGGAGTCCGAGTGGCGGATCGTCTCCACGCTCACGCTGAGGGCACTCGGGACGGTCCGCGATCCCATCGTCCGCAGCCCGGCCTACGGCCCGTCGGCGGCCGATGCGCCCAATCGTGTCGTCGGACAGGTCAGGGGCGGCACAGGCCCCTGGCGGGCTGCGGCCACGTTCGAGTTCAGGGATGGGTTTCCGTTCTATGCCGTGGATCAGATGCAGGAGTACGTGGGCCTGCCCCGCCCAGCGGGTCGGCGGACACGAGTCATCGCACTCGATGCGATCGCAGAGCGGCGGCTGCGTGTGGGCAGACTCCGGCCGTGGGTCGGCCTCCAGGTGCTGAATGTCCTCGGCCGCTTCAACCCGCGTGACGTGCAGACCAACGTGGCGTCGGCCGATTTCGGGACGATGTACGACTCCGAGCGACGACGCGTGCGGCTGACCCTGCGCTTCTGAGGAGTGGATGCCTCTGTGCGATGATCGCCGACGGCCTGCCTCGCCCATGACCAAGACCGTCCTCGGGTACGGCCTCCTCGGGGGCGTCCTCATCACCGTCCTCAAGGTGGTCGAGTACCGTTACCTCGTTGTCACCCACTCCCTCGAGATCTACGGCGGCATCGTCGCCGTGCTGTTCGCGGCGCTCGGCATCTGGCTGGGGCTCACGCTCACGCGCCCCCGCGAGACGGTCATCATCAAGGAAATCGAGGTGCAGGTGCCGGTCGAGGTCCCGGTGCCGGTCGAAGTGCACGTACCAGTGGCGGCGGCGTTCGTCCGCAACACGGCACGCCTCGAGGCCCTCGGGATCACACCGCGCGAACTCGAGATCCTCGAACTGATCGCCGCCGGCCTCAGCACGCGCGAGATCGCCGAACGCCTCTTCGTGAGCGAAAACACGGTGAAGACGCATGCGGGCCGGCTGTTCGACAAGCTCTCGGCCCGTCGCCGCACGCAGGCGGTGCAGTTGGCCAAGGAGGCCGGCCTCATCCCCTGAACGGGTGATTTCACACCGCGCACCGCAGAATCACCCGTTCGGGTGACGCGCGCCCGGCACCGCTCGACGACACTGCGCCGGTCACTCCCTTCCACCGAAAGGACACCGGACCATGAAGAAGATCGTGCTCACCTTCGGCCTGATTTCGGGCGGCATCCTGTCGCTGATGCTGCTGCTCACCCTTCCGTTCCACGAATCGCTGGACCTCGACACCGGCGCCCTCATCGGCTACACGACGATGGTCGCGTCGTTCATGCTGATCTTCGTCGGGGTGAAGTCATACCGCGACACGGTGGGCGGCGGACGCCTGTCGTTCGGCCGTGGGCTGGCCGTCGGGGTGCTCATCGCGGTCGTCTCGTCGGCCTGCTACGTCGTCACGTGGGAGGTGATCTACTTCGGGTACAAGGGCGACTTCATGCAGAGGTACCGCGACCACACGCTCGAAAAGGCGCGGGCCGCTGGCGACAGTCCCGAGGTCGTCGCGCGCAAGGCCGCCGAGTTCGACCGGTTCGCCGAGCTGTACCAGAATCCGGCGTTCAACGCGGCGATCACGTTCATCGAGCCGATGCCGGTCGGACTCGTGGTTGCGCTGGTGTCGGCGGGGGTGCTCAGGCGGAACTCGCGCGGATGGGCTGCTGGGGCCAGGTCTTGAAATTTGCTGCAATGAAAGACGTGACCCCCTCTATTCTCGGTGCATGAGATCAATCGTCGCTGTCGTCCTCATTGTCGTGGCCGCCGTGGCCGGAGCCTTCTTCGTGGCCGGACGGTCGCCGGCGCCCGTCATCACGGTCATCCAGCCGCAGGGCACCATCGGCCAGGCCTCGACGCTCGAGGTCGTCGTCGAGGCGCCCCGGGGCGACCTGAGCCTGTTCACGGCCACGCTGGCCCAGAACGGGCAGACGCAGACGTTGTTCACGCAGGCACCGGGCGCGGCGGGCCTCACGCAGGACGGCGCCGACCGGGTACGCCTGACGATGCCGGTCGGCAAGGCCAGCGTCCCGCAACTCGTCAGCGGCGCCGCCCGTATCACCGTGACCGCCGCGCGCACCGTGATGTTCGGCCTGCGCACGCGCAGCGCCGATGTCTCGTTCGAAGTCATGGTCAGGCTCGAACCGCCGCGGGTCGCCGTGATGTCGCTGCATCACATCGTGAACCACGGCGGGTCTGAAATGGTGGTGTACCGCGCCACGCCGGGCGACGTCGTGGCGTCGGGCGTGCGCGTGGGCGATCGCGAGTACCCGGGGTTCCCGGCCACCGGCGCGGGCATCCCCGCCACCGACCCCGCGCTGCGGGTGGCGTTCTTCGCCCTGCTCTGGGACCAGGACCTCGAGACACCGATGCACGTCTTTGCGCGCGATGCCGCCGGCAACGAGGCCACGGCCGCCATCGACCACCGCGTCTTCCCGAAGCCGTTCAAGCAGTCGACCATCGACCTGCCTGACGCGTTCCTCCAGCGCGTCGTGCCCGCGATCCTGTCGAACACGCCGTCGCTGACGGTGGCCGACCCCGGCAACCTCGAAGAGAGCTTCCTGAGTATCAACCGCGACCTGCGCAAGGCCAACGCCGACACGATCGCGTCGCTCGCCGCGAAGACGGCGCCGACGATCCTGTGGACGGAGCCCTTCCTGCAATTGGGCAACTCGCAGGTCGAAGCCAGCTTCGCCGACCAGCGGACGTACCGCCACAACGGCGCGGAGATCGACCGCCAGGTACACCTGGGCTTCGATCTCGCGGTCACGGCGCAGGTGCCGATCCGGGCCTCGAACACCGGTGTCGTCGTGTTTGCCGACTACCTCGGCATCTACGGGAACTGCGTCGTGATCGACCACGGGATGGGCGTCCAGTCGCTCTACGCGCACCTGTCGTCGATGGACGTGAAACCCGGCGACGCGGTCACGCGCGACCAGCCGATTGGCCGGAGCGGCATGACAGGCCTCGCCGGCGGGGATCACCTGCATTTCACCATGCTCGTGAACGGCCAGCAGGTCACGCCCGTTGACTGGTGGAGCCCGCAGTGGCTCCAGGACCGCGTCATCCGCAAGTGGCGCGAGGCCGGGAAACCAGCGTCGTAGGGCTGGCGGCGGCCGCCCCGGGGCACCATGGCTGCCGATCCGGGTGAACGTTGTACAATGCTCGCCGCAATGAACACCGAGGTCCTGACGGTCGCCGGCTCGCGCGGCCGCTTTGCCGACTACGTCGAGCTGTCGAAGCCGCGCCTCAACCTGCTGGTCGTCCTGA
>JAEUQQ010000741.1 GCA_016789685.1 Acidobacteriota bacterium
CTCAAGAGGATATGCCCAACGGTTGGGCTTGCGGAGCGGAACTTCAGCGGCCCGACTCTTGCTACTATCGGAGCTGGTCTACACCTCGCCACGAGGTCGTCCTACTGTTTCCTGGAGCCACACGTGACCCTACGTACTTCGTCCCTGATTGCCGTTTCGGCGGCGTTGACCTTCGTCGTCGGCTGCAGCAAGACGCCCGACGCCGTGCCCGGCACCGCGTCACTGGCGGCATCGCAGGGCGCCGCCCCTGCGAACGGCGCCACGTCGCCGGTCCCGGCCGCCTCCACGTCGGCGATCTCGGGCACCGTCGCCGAGACGATGGACGCCGCCAACTACACCTACGTCAGGCTCGACACCGGCAAGGACCAGGTCTGGATTGCCGCGAGCCAGTTCCCGGTCAAGGTGGGCGAGACGCTCAGCGTCGTTCCGGAAATGCCCATGGAAAATTTCCACAGCAAGGCGCTCAATCGCGACTTTCCGCTGATCTACTTCGTGTCGAACGTCGGTCGCAACGGCCAGGCGCCGGCCGCAACCGGAGCGCCCGTCCCGGCGATGATGACCAGCCGCACAGGCGCGGCCCCCGCTCCAGCCCCGCAGCAGGTCGAAGTCGGAAAGATCGACCCGCCCGCCGGCGGCATGTCGATCGCCGACGTCTGGGCCAAACGCGACAGCCTGTCGGGCAAGACCGTCGTCGTACGCGGCAAGGTCGTCAAGTACAACGCCGAGATCATGGGCTTCAACTGGCTGCACATCCAGGATGGCTCGGGCAGCGCCGCCGAGAAGACCAACGACCTGACCATCACGACGTCTGACGCCGTCAAGGTCGGCGATACCGTGACCGTCACCGGCACGCTGGCGACCAAGAAGGACTTCGGCGCGGGCTACGCCTACGACGCCATCGTCGAAAAGGCCGCCGTGAAACTGCAGTAGCCACCTCCAGCGCTGCCGGGTTCCCGGCACTGCTGAACAGCACGGCGTCACCGGAAGCCCGGCTCCACGGCCGGGCTTTCGTCTTTGGGGAGGGTCGCGCCGGCGCCTACGCCGCGTCGCGGTCGGGGTCGGACTCGCGCTCGGCCTTGCGGCGCGACTTGTCGCGGTACATCCGCGAGTCGGCGACCGCGATCAGCGCTTCCTGCGCCCGGCCATCATCCGGATACGCCGCCGCCCCCACGCTGATCGACAGGTTCAGCGATTCGCCGGTTCGGACGTCGATCCGCACCGCGGCCACCGCGTCCTGCAGGTCGCGGGCGCGGGCCTGCGCCTCGACGCGGTCGCAGCCTCGCAGCACGACCACGAATTCGTCGCCGGCATAGCGGGCGCACAGATCGTCGTGCCGCAGGCGCGCGCGCATCACGCGGCCAACCTCGCGGATCGCCCGATCGCCCACGTGATGGCCGAAGGTGTCGTTGAACTGCTTGAGGCCATCGAGGTCCAGCATCAGGACCACGAGCCGCACGGGCGTGTCGAGGCTGCTGTCGAGGGCCTTCGACAGCTCCTGTTGCAACGCGCGGCGATTGAGCAGCCCGGTCAGGGGATCGGTCAGTGACGCTTCCTGCGCGCGCTCGAACACCAGCGAGTTGTTGACGACCGGTGCCGCGTGCTGCGCCGTGAGGTCGAGCAACCGGCGATCCTCGGGACCGTACCTCCGGGTGCCGGTGTGACATACAGCCAACGCGCCGATCACCTCGTCGCCCAGCATGAGCGGCGCCGACAGCACGCTGGTGAAGCGGGCCGGCCAGGGGCTACCCGCGGTACCCGGTGCGGCGCCGCCGGCGAGTTGGTCGATCGTGGCCGTCCCAATCCGCCAGCGCTCGGTCTCGGTCAGGCCCAGGCCCCGCACGCACGCCAGCGCCCCGTCGGCGCCCTCGCGCAGGAAGAGGGCGCACGCCGAATACGGGATGAGCGTCTGCAGTTTCTCGGTGAGCAGCCCGAACGTGTCGTCGAGGCCCAGGCTCGATCCCAGCACCTGCGCGATCTCGTACAGCGTCTTGGCCTCGCGGTGCGTGCCCGCGATCTCTTCGAGGGCCGTTTCGCCTGCGGCGGCCGCGCGGCCCACCACCTGGCGCTGCGCCAGCGTCGTCGCGTGCAGTTCGCGCACACGCTGTTCGAGTTCGGGAAGGATGTCGGCAAACGTCTCGACCAGCGCCGGATCGAGCGACTTGCCCGCTTCGGCGCGCAGCATGGCCAGTGCTTCGCCAAACGAGCGCGCCGGCCGGTACGGACGATCCGACAGCAGGGCCGTGAAGAAATCGACGGCCGTGAGGATCCGCGCGCCGATCGGGATGCTCGCGCCCGCCACCCCCTGCGGGTAGCCACTCCCATCCCAGTGTTCGTGATGCGCAAGGATCAGCGGCGCCACCGGGTACGGGAACGGCACCGATGCGACGATGCCGGCGCCCACGCGCGGATGGACCTGCAACCGGCGGAACTCCTCGTCGGTCAGCGCACCAGGCTTGCCCAGGATGTGCTCGGGCACGGCGAGATTGCCGATGTCGTGCAGCAGCGCCGCCGTCTTGACGGCCCTGATGTCGTCGTCGCCGAGGTGCGTCGCCCGGGCCAGGCCGTCGGCATAGATCTGGAACCGCTGGATGTGACTCTGCGACGTGTGATCCTTGACCTCGATGGCCAGGGCCAGCGATTCGATCGTCGCCAGCTGCACGTCAGACAACTGCCGCACCTGCGCGCGTTCGTCCTCGATGCGGGCGATGAACGTCTGGTAGCTCCGGTACGTCAGGTACAGCGGCACCGCGAGCAGCGCGCCCCACGAGTTGCTCAGGCTGTCGGCAAACAGGACGACGCTGCCTACGCCCGCGGCGATGAAGTAGCCCGGCGCGCTCCACAGGTAGCCGTCGAGCCACACGCGATGCACCTGCTGGCGGCTGGTGAGGCCCACTGCGGTCGCGACCAGCACGGAGTTGACCGCGAAGTAGATCAGCGCGCTCGCCATCACGGCGCGGAACAACTCGAGCGGGCTCGCTGCGGCCAGCGCCGACGACCGCGCGCCGGCCTGCGCCGACAGCACCTGGGCGTTCATCACCCAGTCGAACACCGACGCCGCCGCAAACGCCGACAGCCCCAGCGTCGCCATGCTGAACACCGTGCGGTGCCACGGGTTCCGCGACCTGATGCGGAACGTGCACTGGCCCCACGCGCTCACCACGCCGATGACAACCGCGCTCGCCGTGCCGAGCAGGAGCATCGCGGCAAACGTCAGGGCGTTCGACACCGACAGCGTCGACACGTTGCGCGACAACGGCAACTGCAGCTTGACGGTGGCCGTGAGCAGCGCCAGGGCCACCATCTGCATGAAGAGCGCCGGGCGGGCGATGTCGACGTGGGCTACCGTCGTGGCGAGCACCGCCAGGCCGGCCACCATCACGCCGACCACGAACCAGCGCGGCGCCGGCGCCAGGCTGCCCAGGCGCTCGACGTGGTCGTCGGCCGTCGATGGCACGGTGGCGCCTCTCGACGTCGTCACGACGCCATCCTCTCGCCGGCGACGGCCTGCCCGGGCGCGAGTGGAACACCGCGGCACACCAGCGCGGCAAACACGTCGACCACCGTCGGGTCGTACATGGTGCCCCGCCGCTCGAGGACGATCGCCATCGCGTCGTCGTGGTTCATCGCCCTGCGATACGGGCGGTCGGATGTCAGCGCGTCGTAGCAGTCGATGACCGCGAGGATGCGTGCGCCGATCGGGATGTCGTATCCGCGCAGCCCATCGGGATACCCCGACCCGTCCCAGTTCTCATGGTGGTGGCGCACGATGGGCACCACCGGGTAGGGATAGTCGATGCGCGAGACGATCTCGGCCCCGACGACGGTGTGGCGCTTGATCTGTTCGTACTCGTCTGGCGTCAGCGGTCCGGGCTTGTTGAGGATGTGATCCGGCACACCCAGCTTGCCCACGTCGTGCAGCAGCGCGCCCGCATCGAGGGCCTGGGCCAGCCGTTCGTCGCGCAGGTGCATGGCCTCGGCCACGCGCCGCGCGAGCGCGCACACCCTGGTGATGTGGCCGTGTGTCACCTGGTCCTTGGCGTCGATGGCCATCGCCAGGCTCTCGACCGTGCCCAGGTACAGGCGATTGAGACGCTCGGCGTACTGCAGGGCCTCGTCGGCCCGCCGGATCGCGACGCGATACGTCATGTAGAGCGCGCCAAGCAGCGGCAGGGCCGCAAACGCGCCCGCCAGGCCCGATCCCCGCGCACCCGAGATCACGAGCAGCGCCAGTGACGTGCCGGCGAGGTGGTCGATGAGCAGGAGGCCGGCATGGCTCTTCCATGTCGTCACGACGCGGTCGCCGGCCTCCATCGCAATGGCCGTCGCCGTCATGACACTGTTGAGCAACAGGTACGTCGTCGTCGCGGCGAAGCCTGGGACGATCAACGTCGCGAGGGGCGCGCCAAGGCGGTCGGCGGCGCTCATCCCCGACGCCGCGTCGAGCACCAGCACACAGACGGCCATCGACAGCGCGGGTTCGGCCACGTTGAACAGGCTGCGGTCGAGGCGCGGGTGACGCTGACGCAGCGACGCCAGGGCGCCATCGATCGCCACGGTGAGCACCGCGGCCTCCCAGCCGACGCCGATGGCAATCACGAAGGCGAGCGACTCTGAGATCGTGAGCGTCAGCGGGGCGCCGGGCACCTTCAGGGCCAGCGGCGCGCTCGCCCACGTCAGGGCCGCCAGCAGCAGCCAGTGCCATCCGACGGGATGTGCCACCAGCGATGCCACGGCGGCGGCGATCGTCGCGGCGCCCGTCACGAAGGTGACGCCAACGAACGCCCATCGCAACCGCGTCGATCCCCGCCACGCGACGCGGAACGGTGCCGTCGCGGGCGCGTCGGGGGCGTGGCGATGCCGGGTGGGATCGCACGACGGTCGGGCTGTCGGGGGCGCAGCTGGCGTCATCGTCGGCACGTGGCGGTCGGGGCCTCAGCGATCCACGAGGGGCCGCCGCCTCAGTGGGCTGCCCCGCATGAACACACCGCGGTCGAACGCATCAGCTCGGTAATCGGCCGGCAGTCCCGAGTTCATCACTGCCGCGTGGTCGGAACGCCCGGCCACCGAT
Source organism: Acidobacteriota bacterium (assembly GCA_016789685.1). Classification (GTDB taxonomy): domain Bacteria; phylum Acidobacteriota; class Vicinamibacteria; order Vicinamibacterales; family JAFNAJ01; genus JAEUQQ01. The sequence goes on from JAEUQQ010000741.1 coordinate 5,069, forward strand.
CAAATCGCCAGGCAGGGCCGCGATGGCATCAATCGCCCGGCGAGGCCGGACGCAACGTCGTCCGGCCCGACCAGATCAGGCGCTCGAGCGTGGCAGTGGTCAGAC
>JAEUQQ010000752.1 GCA_016789685.1 Acidobacteriota bacterium
GCCGGCCCCATCAGCGACACGCGCTACGCCTTCGACGTGGTGGTGAACGGCCCGGTCCGCTCGATGATCCGCGTGAAGACGATGAACTGGAATACCGGAAAGGGCTGCTACGAGATCGAGCAACTCTACACGGCGTACGCCAACCAGAGCTACTCGACCTGCAAGGTGACGCTGACGCGATTCCTGCCCATGGCACGCGGGGTCGTGCCCGGTGCCGGCATCCGCAAGAAGCCGGCAGAGAACCACTTCCTGCAGCGCGGGGGTGTCGTGATCACGGCAAGCCCCGACTCCACCGATCCCGAGACGGGCCAGTCGTTGCTCGACATCGCCATGGTCGGCAGCGCGCTGATTGTCCGCGATGAGTTCCGGCCCGAGTACCAGTTCGTGACGGATCACCTCGGCAACCACACGTTCAGGGTGACACCACGTGCCGACGGCACGTACGAGTACATGATCGCCGGCGCGTGGAGCGAGGGGGCGATCCTCAAGACTTACGACGCGTTCGAGCAGTACGTGCTCCAGACGGCCCGCGAGTACAACAACCCCGTCGCAGTGCGTGTCGTGGCTACCGAGGATCGCCGGTGAGGATGCGCACGCCCGTCGCGGCGGGGCTCTGGGCGTGCCTCGGCCTCGCCGTCGTGGTGAGCGCCGCCCGCGCGCAGGTGGCGGCTCCCTCGGTGACGGTTTCCTCGGCCGGCGCTCTGGTGTACCAGTCCGACGCGCGCGGAAACACCGTCGTCGATTTCTCGCACGCGGGGTATGGCGGTGGCGGCGTCGCGATTCCCGATGTTCCGATTCGCGTCGTCGTCGGCCCCGGCCCTGGTGACGATGGTCTTCGAATCCAGCGCGCCATCGACATCGTGTCGGCGCTGCCGCTCGACGCTTCGGGGCTGCGCGGCACTGTCCTCCTGTTGCCGGGCCGATACGAGGTCGCTGGCGCGCTTCGCATTGCGGCGTCGGGTGTCGTCGTACGCGGGAGCGGCCGCGAGGGACCGTCGGCGACGACGGTCGTCGCCGAGGGCACGTCGCGGCGAACGCTGTTCGTGCTGGCCGGCAGCGGCACACCGGTCGAGCGACCACGCAGCAGGCGCCGCGTCGTCGACGCCTACGTGCCCGTCGGTGCCTACGCCGTCACGCTGGACGATGCTGCCGGACTGCGGGTGGGTGACCGGCTGATGGTGCACCGGCCATCGACGAAGGCGTGGATCTCGTCGCTCGGCATGGACACGTTCCCTGGCTGGCGCCCAGAGAACCGGTTGCACTGGCAGGAGGGCAGTCGCGATGTCACCTGGGACCGGACGGTTGTGGCCGTGCAAGGCGCGCGTGTCGAGTTCGACGCACCGTTGACCACGTCCCTCGACCCGCAGTTCGGTAGCGGACACGTCTACGCGTACGACTTCGGCGGGCGCATCGCGCACGTCGGCCTCGAGTACGTGCGACTGGAATCCGCGTGGGATCGGTCGCGTCCGCTCGACGAGGACCACGCGTGGAATGCCGTCGAAGTCGACGCGGCCGAGCACGCGTGGGTGCGACAGGTGAGCGCGACGCATTTCGCCGGGGCAGCGGTGCAGGTGGGCGCGTTCGCGGCACACGTCACCATCGAGGACGTCGATGCCGCCGACCCCGTGTCCGAGGTGGGAGGCTTCAGGCGGCGCGTGTTCCTGAACCTCGGCCAGTTGACGCTCTTCCAGCGCTGCACCAGCCGCCAGGGGAAGCACGACTTCGTGGCGGGATTCACGGCGGCTGGCCCCAATGTCTTTCGCGACAGCACCTCGCACCAGGCCCACGACTACAGCGGTCCCCTCGAGAGCTGGGCATCTGGCGTGCTCTACGACAACGTCGTCGTTCGCGGGAACGCGCTGCGGCTGATCAACCGGGGCACCGCAGACCAGGGGGCGGGTTGGGCGGCTGCCAACTCGGTGCTCTGGAACTGCGTGGCCACCGACATCGAGGTACAGCACCCGCCCGGCGCGTTCAACCAGGCCTACGGGTGCAAGGGCACGACGGCCGGTGATGGCATCATGGCTGACGCACGCGCCGTCCCGTTCCGTGACTTCTTCCGCGGGATGGCGGTGCCACCGCGGAGCCTGTACGAGGCGCAATTGCGGGCGCGGCTCGGCGAACCTGCAATCGCAGCGCTCGCGCCGAGGCACATCGAGGTGTCGCACGACGCCGCCCTGGTGATGGACACGTCAGGCGTGGCGACGGCGACGTCGGGCACGGCCGCGATCGCCAGTCAGACGCTCGCCGTTCGCGACGGCCAGCTCGTGATCGGCGACGCGCAGGCATGGACCAGCGCCAGGGGATACTCCTGGTTCCAGGCGCAGATTCCGCCGGCGTTGGCACCGGCGTTCGGGCACGCGGTCACACGGTTCGTTCCCGGGCGCTACGGCCGCGGTCTGACCGACGATCTCGACGACGTCGTCGCGTCGCTCGAGCCGGGCACCGTGTTCGTGCAGCACTACGGCCTGTGGTACGACCGGCGGCGGGTCGACCACAACTACGACGGTTCGGCCGAGCGCCGCACGGGCGACGTCTGGGCGCCGTTCATGGAACTGCCGTGGGCGCGCAGCGGCCAGGGAAAGGCCTGGGACGGCCTGAGCCGCTTCGACCTGACCCGCTTCAACCTGTGGTACTTCGATCGCGTCGCGGCGTTCGCCGACCTCGTCGAGCGACGTGGGCGGGTGATGCACTACGCCTTCTACTTCCAGCACTGGGTGCTCGAGAGCCGCGCGCACTATGTCGACTTCCCGTGGCGCCCGGTCAACGCGCTGCAGGCCACCGACCTGCCAGACGAGGTGCCTGCGGCGAGCACGTTCTACGACATTGCGCATCCGGTGCGGCGCGACCTGCATCGGCGGTACATACGCCACACGCTCGACATCCTGGGGAACAAGCACAACGTCGTGTTCGGGATCGATCGCGAGTACACCGGTCCCCTGAGTTTCGTCGAGTTCTGGCTCGACACGATCGCCGAGTGGCAGCACGAACACGGGCGTCGTGTGTTCATCAGCCTCGAGATTCCGAAGGCACAGGTCGACGCCATTCTCGACGACCCCGTCCGCAGCACCCTCGTGACCGCCCTGGGCGTGCACCACTGGGTGTACCGGCCCGACGGTACGCTGTTCGCGATTCGCGGCGGCATCGACAAGGCACCGCGCGAACAGGTGGATGGTATCGTCACGCCGGCGGAACGCGCCGCGCTCGGGATCACCGACCCGGCCTTCGCCGGTGACGGCATCGTGAATGCGCCGGCGTTCCAGCAGCGCCAGCGTGCGTCGTGGGCCTCGTCGCCCGCGATGAAGTACCGAGCGTACCGCGAGTACCGCGACCGGTCGGCGACGCTGGTGTTGTTGGGCCAGCCCGACCCGCGTCCCGGACTGTCGCGGGCGCTCGAGGCCGCGGTGCCCGCCGACGTGCGCGCCCGGTTCCGACCTCTCGACTGGCTGCGGCGCGACCGCGCGTCGTCGTGGCTCTCGGGTGCCCGGGGCGAAGGGTATCTCGCGTACAGCCTCGAGGGGCGGCCCCTCGTCATCGACCTGGCCGCCGATCGCGGCCAGTACGCGGTCCGCTGGATCGACGGCGAGACAGGTACGACGCACGACACGCCCCGCCGCGTCAACGGCGGACGCGTCGTGACACTGAACCCGCCACGAGCGGGACGCGCGTGGGTGGCGTGGTTGCGTCGCCCCGGCCGCAGCGGGAGGTAGCAGCGATGGCGTCAGACAACGCAGAGAGGCGAACCGTGACACGTCGGACCAGGATCATCCTCGTGATGGCCGCACTGGCCGTGTGCGGTTCCCGCTGGGCGGCGGCGCAGACGGCGACCGAGTGGGTCGTCGACAACACCACCGCCATCGGCGGCCACTTGGTGAAGGTGGTGGGGGCGCCCCGCGTCGTCGACACCGAGGTCGGCCGCGCGCTGGAGTTCAATGGCATATCG